>NZ_JAFCTX010000009.1:0-144074 GCF_049896245.1 Cypionkella sp. TWP1-2-1b2
CCGCCACCCATAACTCAGCATAGCGATCAAAACTGATCCGGGTCGCCTCTAAAGCCGCAGACGCGAGGTTCTGCGCCGCGTCAACATGTAGGCCGACCGGACTAAAAGGGATAAGCCTTCTGGGAGCGAATGGAGTTTCTGGGATGATTTTTATGCGGCTTTAGTGTTAGGCAAGGGGTTTGATTTCGAACTGCATCGACGGATTGCAAATCTATCAAGCGAAAACTGGCTGCTCGGCCCTGCCCATATCGCCGCCAAAATCGAAGACATCAAAGCCGCCTACCTCGCTGAAAAGCTGCCTCTTGCCGAAACTGTCGAGATCAACCCGGAAACGGGTAATTTCCGCGCTGTGCCAATCACGGTTCAAAACCTGCCCTTGATGGGGGCTTTGCTGTCGCGGGTGCGCGATGCGGTGAATGATGCGGTGCAAGGCGACAATGGCTTGAATGAACGCGCGCGTGAGGTGCGGGTTTTGTCGCGGGCTGTGGAGCGCTATGGCAATGATCCGCAGCGGATTGAGATGGATTTCACCTCGGTTGCGGTTGGCTTGCGGCGGCAGTTTGAAACGCAGGATTTGCCGCAGAGCGAGGATAATCTCGCCCTGCTGGAAGCGGTTGAAGACGGGGTGCGCGGCATCCGTGCGACGCATCCTGATGTGGCGGAAAACCGGCTGGTGCTGGCACAACAGGCGTGGCGCGAAATGGCCCCGGTGGACAAAGTGCTGTTGGCCGAGGCGCAACCGATACTGGTGGCAATCAGCGAGGGCATGCTGGCCGAAGACTTTGCTGCGGATATTCCTGCGTTGATCAATGATGCGATGGGACCGCCAACGGATTTCGCGCCACGTTTGCCGGGGGCAGATGAGGCCACCCGCATTTTTGGCAGAGTTGCGCAGATGGCTCCTCTCGCGGTCAAACTACTGGACACCGGGGCAAAATGGCACGACAGCCATGTTCACAAGTCAGCAAAGCTGGGCCTTACTGTTGGAAGCTTGGGGACATTGCTCATAGCCCTTGTTCGATTGGGCCTGAAGCTCTTGGGCGTTCTGTAACGTCGATCTGATGCACGACAGCCAAGAGGTGCGATGGCATTTTGTCCGTCTGTCACGCATCTTGAAAAATCCCGCGCTTGCTCCCATACTGATTCCAGATAATGATCCGCGACTGAGGGCAACCCGGTCGTGGGCGGGCAGAGGCAGAGCGATGAAAAAATCTATCCTGTGGGCGGTCAGTCTGACCGTGTTAAGTCTGGGCGTGGCGCTTCCGGTAATGAGCAGTTTTGCCAGTGCCGGGCCGATTGAGAACGCCTGCAATAGGTCCGAGCGCAAGGCGGCCAATCGGCAGTTGTGTGCCTGTATCCAGCAGGTTGCCGATATGACGCTGAAGGGCGGCGATCAGCGCCGCGCGGTGGCGTTCTTCAAAGACCCCGAGAAGGCGCATAAGGTCTGGATGTCGAAAACCAACAGCGATGATGCGTTTTGGGAGCGCTATAAAGCGTTCGGCGCACAGGCGCAGGCCTATTGCGGCGGGTGATTTTAGCGCGCCTCGTCAGGCTTGAGCGGATGGCGGGGTGAACCCGCCCTTCCGACCGAATTGATAGGTTTTGACATGGGCAGGTATGTCGATGTTAGGGCTTAGGTTCGGATCGGGGATAGGCTGGCCCATGCTCAGTTAGATCGGTAGCACGCCAGCCCAAACCGGGGTGTTCATATCCTCTGGCGGATCGGTGGGCATTCCCGTGCCGATTTTCGCCGAAGCCTCGCTCAGCGGCAGGGTCAGGATCGCGGTGGCTTTCAGCTCTCGTGTGGTCATCGGGCGCAACTGATCCCAGCGGCCGGGGAACATCTGCTCCATCATCGCGCGCAAAGCCTCGGCTTTCTCGGCGGCACCCGTCACGGCGCGGGCTTCGCCAAACACCATCACCGCGCGGAAGTTCACCGAATGCTCCAGGCCAGAGCGGGCCAGAACCATGGCGTCGGTCAGGGTGACGGTGACGCAGACCTGCGCATCTTTCGCGGTGCGCTGGGTGCGGCTGGCGCTGGAGCCGTGCCAATAGATGTGATCGCCGATGCGCCATTGCAGGGTGGGGATGACGATGGGGGCGCCGTCTTTGACGTAACCGACATGGGCGACGGGCATTGCATCAAGGATCGCGTCGATGGGCGCGCGGTCGTAGGCGGCTTTTTCATGCATGCGGCGGGCGCGGCTGCGGTCAGAGGGGGCTTTGGGATCGGTCATCTTGTATTTGCTCTTTTTGAAATACTCCCGCCGGAGGCTTCTCAGGCTGGCTTGGGGAGCCTCCGGCGGGAGTATTTATCACCAATGTGAAATGGGTAGGGCAGAGTTTGGTTAACGGAAAGCAGGGCCGTGCGACCATAGGGTCAGTGACCAGCGGGTGCCGGAAGTCAACGGTGTGACGCGGTGCAGGGTGAAGCTGGGGAAGATGGTGGCGGTGCCACGGGTGCGGGGGGCTTGGGTGATATTGCTGTCTGGGCGCAGTTCCAGCGTGCCGCCTTCGTAGGTGGTGGGATCGCTGAGTTGCACGACGATGGTGAGTTTGCGTTTGGCGGCCCAGTTGCCTGCACCGATATCGCTGTGCCAGTCGAAATGGCCTTCCCGTTCGGCGGTGTAGCGGGCGACTTGCGGGCTTTCGCCGAAATCTGTCAGATCAAACTGGAAGGCTTCGCGATTGGCTTGCGCGGTGAGGCTGATCATGCGGTCGAGCACCCATGCGGCTTCGGCGATGTCATCGAGCCACGCGATCTCGGCCCGTCGAATGCTGTGGGCGGTGGTGCCGCCGACAAGGCCTGCGTCTTTCAGGTGATGCGCTGCGATCAGGGTGATCAGGCGGTCACATTCATCCGGGGAAAGCGCGTCTGGCTGCGAGATATGCGGGGTCATGTTTGGCCTTTTCGGGCGGGGCTTTTGGCGGCCCCGCCGTTTTGGTTTAGTTGGCGGGGGCTTCCATCGTGCCGTGGTCCATGCCGGGCATGTCCGCCATTGGCGCTGTTGCCGCGTCTGGTTTGCGGGCGTTGTCGACGGGGACATCGACCTTGACCTCGCCTGCCTTCTCGAAGGTCAGGGTCAGGTGGATCACATCGCCGTTTTTCAGTTTCTGATGCAGGCCCATCAGCATGATGTGATCACCGCCGCGTTTCAGGGCGTGGCTTTGCAGGGCGGCCACCGGGAAGCCTTCGGGGACGGCAGACATGCTCATCACGCCGCCTTCGGAGGCGGTGCTGGTGTGCATCTCGACCCGCTCGGCCACGTCAGAGGCGACGCCGATCAGTCGGTCATCGGTGTCGGCGTGGTTCATGATTTCCAAGAATATGCCGCCTGTGCCGCCGATGCCGCCGCTGGTGCGGGCATAGGGATTTTCGATATGGACACCTTGGTGGGCAAAGGCGGGGGCGGCAAAGATGGGTGCTGCACACAGGAGGACTGCGGCGATAAGACTTTGAAGGCGCATGGATTTTCCTTTGCTGTTGATCTTAGGGAAGGTGGGATCAGGCAAAGGCAGGCGGGTCGCGGGCGGATTGGTTTGGCGGTGCGGAGGTGAGGGTTTCGCGCGTGTGGGAGGGGCGGGCGCTGCGGCTTTGGGTGGGGGCTGCGGCGATTTGTGGGGGAATTGGCAGCAATGCCGCGATGGCTGCGGTGCAATCGGGGCAGCGGTGTGCGGTGGGGATCGGTTTTCCGGTGGCGTCTAGGGTGATGATCGCCACGCCGCCGCCGCTGGTGTCGGCGCAGATTTCCATCTGCACCGCACCCTGCATTTCGGCATGCAGCACCGCCGCGTGGACCGAGGTGGTCGCAAGCGTCAGGGCGAGCAGAAGCGAGAGCAGATGGCGGATCATATTCGGGGTTTAGCGCAGGTGATGCTGCGGGGGAAGGCGACAGTTTGTCAGCGCCCCCTGCCCCGCCGCTAAAAGCCAAAAGGCCCCGCCTGTTTCCAAGCGAGGCCCTGTGACATCAAGCCAAAGGCAATCAGGCGGCGGCCTGAGCCTTGGCGATCTCTTTTTTGATCTTCAGCGCGTCGAGCGACAGATCTTCGTCCTTGGCTTTCGCCATGAACGCGTCCAGACCGCCACGGTGATCGACGGTGCGCAAAGCCGCAGCCGAGATCTTCAGCGAGAAAGATTTGCCCAGCACGTCCGAGATCAGCGTCACCTGATTGAGGTTCGGCAGGAAGCGACGACGGGATTTGTTGTTGGCGTGGCTGACAGTGTTGCCAGACATCGGGCCTTTGCCAGAGAGTTCGCAGACGCGAGACATGGTCATCTTCCTTGTCAGTTTACTGTGCCCGTGAGGGCAACTTAAGACGGAGAGGCACCTCCAAAAGCGGACGGCACCTGAATTTGATTTGGGGCGTGTAAGGGGATTCTGCGGCGGCGTCAAGCGCGATGGCCAAGAAAAGCCATTGGAAATGCCGGGCGGCAGCGCTGCATATGGGGAAATGTGTGCGCGGATTATGGTGGGAGGACAAGGCTTTATCACCTGCCGTGCGGCGTTTGGAGGCTGTTGCGGCAAGCCTTGGGTACAGGTTTTGCGCGCCCGTCACCGAATTACCACAACCCTCTGAAAAAATTCGTGGAATCCGCCCAATTTCAGACATAATCCCCAGCAATTTGCCATAATTGGAGCGCAAATAGATCCGGGCGCAAGATCCGGACAAACGAGCAGAGCAGCGCAGTGGCAAATATTACCGGAACCGCAGGGAATGATTCCCTGCTTGGATCGATTCTGTCGGATACCATCACCGGGTCTGGCGGCGACGACACCCTTGATGGCGGCAGCAGCGCTGACACGCTGTATGGCGGCGATGGCAATGACCTGATCTATGGCGGCAATGATCTGCTGCTGTCGGTTGCTGACAAGCTTTACGGCGGCGATGGCAATGACACGCTGATCGGCAATGCCGGGTCTGACTTGCTCGACGGCGGCGCGGGCATTGATAACGCAGATTATTCCAACTCAGGCTCGGCAGTCACGGTCTCGCTGGCGACAGGTGTGGGTTCGGGTGGCGATGCAGCGGGCGACACGCTAACGGGCATCGAGAATATTGTCGGCTCGACCTATGCCGACAAACTGACCGGAGACGGCGGCGACAACATTCTTTATGGTGCTGCGGGTGCGGATAGTCTGTCTGGTGGCGCGGGCAATGACAGCCTTTACGGCGGCAATGACAACGACACGCTGATTGGTGGCGCGGGTGCTGATCTGCTGGATGGTGGCGCGGGTGCGGATGATGTGGATTATTCCGCCTCAGCTGCAGCGGTTAACATTGATCTGGCGGCGGGCACGGGCCTCGGCGGTGATGCGCAGGGCGATGTGCTGGTCAGCATCGAGGATGTGATCGGCACCGGCTTTGCCGATACCATCGCCGGATCAACTGCGGCCAATATGCTTTACGGCGCGGCGGGAGCGGACAGTCTGTTCGGCGGCGCGGGCAATGACAGCCTGTATGGCGGCAACGACAATGACGTGCTGGTGGGCGGTCTGGGCAATGACCTGATCGACGGCGGCTCTGGCACCGATACCGCCGATTATTCAGCCGCGACAGCTGGGGTTGCAGCCAGCCTGACCAGCAACACTGGCACGGCAGGCGAGGCTGCAGGCGATACCTTTACCAATATCGAGAACCTTGCGGGTTCGGGGTTTGACGACACTCTGGTCGGCGACGGCAATGCCAACGTTTTGTATGGTGCTGCGGGCAACGACAGCCTGAATGGGGCTGCGGGAACAGACAGCCTTTATGGTGGGCTTGGCAATGACACGCTGATTGGCGGCACTGGCAGCGATCTGTTGGATGGTGGCGCGGGCGACGATACTGCCGATTACTCGGCTTCGACCAATGCGGTGCAAGTCAGCTTGGCCACCGGTCTGGGCGCTGGCGGCGATGCGGGCGGCGATACGCTGGTGGGCATCGAAAATCTGATCGGCTCGGGTCAGGCGGATAGTTTGACCGGCGATGGCAACACCAACGCGCTTTATGGCGGGGTTGGCGTTGATACGCTGTCAGGCGGCGCGGGCGATGACAACCTGTATGGTGGCAATGACAACGACATACTGATTGGCGGCGCGGGTGCTGATCTGCTGGATGGTGGGGCAGGTGCCGATGATGTGGATTATTCCGCCTCAACTGCTGCAATAAACGTCAATCTGACCACGGGCTCAGGCGCGGGCGGCGATGCGCAGGGCGATATTCTGGTCAATATCGAGGATGTGATCGGCTCGGGTTATGCCGATTCAATCACCGGATCGAGTGCTGCGAACTTTTTATATGGTGCGGCAGGGGCTGACCTGCTGGATGGCGGCGCTGCGAATGACACGCTTTATGGTGGCAATGACAACGACACGCTGATTGGCGGCGCGGGGTCGGATTCACTGTTTGGTGGATCGGGCGTTGATACGGCGGATTACAGCACGGCGGGCGCAGGGGTGGCGGCAAGTTTGGCCACCAATACTGGCACGGCGGGCGATGCGGCTGGCGATACGTTCAACACGATTGAGAACCTTGCAGGCGGCGCATTCAACGATACTCTGACCGGTGACGGCAATGCTAACATTTTGTATGGCGCTGCGGGCAATGACAGCCTGAGCGGTGGTTCGGGTAACGACAGCCTGTATGGCGGCGACGGTAATGACACGCTGATTGGCGGTGCCGGGTCTGACGTGATGGACGGCGGGCTTGGCATTGATACGGCGGATTATGCGTCTGTCGGTGCGGGCGTCACCATCAACCTTGCCACCAACGTGAACTTGGGCAGCGATGCGGCGGGCGACACGCTGAGCAGCATCGAGGTGGTGATCGGCTCGGCCTTTAACGACAGCCTGACCGGGGATGCGGGCGCGAACACTTTGTTCGGTGGCGCGGGGAATGACACGCTGGTGGGCGGCGGCGGGGCTGATCTGCTGGACGGTGGCACTGGCACCGCCGATGTGGTGGATTATACCGCTTCGGGTGCGGGGGTGACGATCAACCTTGCCACGGGTGTGAATACTGGCGGCGATGCGGCCGGCGATACTCTGGTTGGGGTCGAGGTCGTCATCGGCTCGGGTCTGGCAGATGTGATCATCGGTGATGCGGCGGCCAATGCGTTTTATGGTGCTGCGGGGGCTGATACGCTGGATGGCGGGGCGGGCAACGACTCGCTTTACGGCGGCGCGGATAATGACACGCTGGTGGGCGGTCTGGGCAATGACAGTCTGGACGGCGGCAGCGGCATTGATACCGCCGATTATTCGGCGGCGGCGGCGGCGGTTGCAGTCAGCCTGACCACAGGCACTGGTACGGCGGGCGAGGCCAACGGTGATGTGCTGGTTAACATCGAGAACCTGCTCGGCTCGGCCTTTAACGACACGCTGACCGGCGACGGCAATGCCAACGCTTTGTATGGCGGGCTTGGCAACGACAGCCTGAACGGTGCTGCTGGCGTTGACAGCCTGTATGGCGGCGACGGCAACGATACGCTGATCGGTGGGGCTGGCGGCGATTTGCTTGAAGGCGGCGCGGGGATTGATACTGCCGACTATTCGACCTCGACCACCGGTATCACGCTGAACCTTGCCACCGGCGTGTTAAACGGCGGCGATGCGGCGGGCGATACGCTGGTCAGCATCGAAAACATCACCGGCTCGGGGGCTGCGGACAGTCTGACCGGGGATGCGGCTGCCAACCTGCTGGACGGTGGCGCGGGCAATGACATGATCGCGGGCGGTGCGGGCGCGGATACTCTGATTGGTGGCACTGGCACCGATACGGCGGATTATTCCAGCTCGGGTGCTGCGGTGGCGGTTTCGCTGACCTCGGGCACAGGGACGGGTGGCGATGCGCAGGGCGATGTTTTAAGCGGGTTTGAGAACCTGATCGGCTCGGCCTACAACGACACGTTGACCGGGGATGCGGCGGCGAATGCGCTGACGGGCGCGGATGGTAACGATCTGCTCTATGGTGCTGCGGGCATCGACAGCCTGTATGGCGGCACCGGCAATGACACGTTGTTTGGTGGCGCGGGCAATGACAGTCTGGACGGCGGCGCGGGTATTGATACCGCCGATTATTCGGCCTCAACCGCGGCGGTGAATGTCAACCTGAACGGTGGCGCGAACACCGGCGGCGATGCGGCGGGCGATACGCTGGTGGCGATTGAGAACCTGATCGGTTCGGCCTATGCGGACGTTTTGACGGGCAATGCGGGGGCGAACTATCTGTCGGGCGGTGCGGGCATCGACAGCCTGTATGGCGGCGATGGCGATGACACGCTGGCGGGGGGCGCGGGCGCCGATGTGCTGAACGGCGGCGCCGGGATGGACTATATCGACTATTCCGCGAGCAACGCGGCGGTGTCGATCAACCTGAGCACCTGGACAGCGCTTTACGGCGATGCGCAGGGTGATCAGCTGACCGGCACCGATGGGGTGATCGGCTCGGCCTTTAACGACACCATCATTGGCTTTGACGATCAGGGCCTGTCGGGCGACGTCTACACCAACATCTTCTTTGGCGGTGGCGGCGATGATTATCTTGATGGCAAGGGCAACAACGACATCCTCTATGGCGGGTCGGACAATGACAGCGTCTATGGCGGCACCGGCGACGATGCGGGCTATGGCGGCACGGGCAACGATCAGATCTATGCCGGAGACGGCAACGACAGCTCTTACGGCGAGACCGGCAATGATCTGGTCTATGGCGGTCTGGGCAACGACACCGCCGATGGCGGCGACGGCAACGACAGCGTCTATGGCGATGCCGGCGAGGATTTGGTCAGCGGCGGGGCTGGCAATGATCTGGCCTATGGCGGCGATGGCAATGACTCGGTCGATGGTGGTGACGGCGATGACACCACTTACGGTGATCTCGGCAATGACAGCGTCGGCGGCGGAATCGGAAATGACAGCGTTTCCGGCGGCGACGGCAATGACTCGGTCGATGGCGGCGACGGCAATGACAGCATATCCGGCGATGCGGGCAACGATCTGGTTTCTGGCGGGGCGGGCAATGACTCGGTGTCCGGTGGCACCGGCGATGATACCACCGATGGCGGCGCGGGCGACGATGTAGTCTCTGGCGATGCGGGCAACGACACCGTGCTGGGCGGGATCGGCAATGACAGCGTTTCCGGTGGCGATGGCAACGACTCGGTCGATGGCGGCGACGGCAACGACAGTGTGTCCGGCGATGCGGGCAATGATGTGGTTTCTGGCGGGCTGGGCAACGATTCCGCTTACGGTGGCATTGGCAATGACAGCGTTTACGGCGGCGATGGCAACGACAGCGTCGATGGCGGCGACGGCGCGGATACGGTTTACGGCGATCTCGGCAATGACACCGTGCTGGGCGGAGCAGGCAATGACTCGGTCTACGGCGGTGACGGCGGCGACTCTGTCGATGGCGGCGATGGCAATGACAGCGTTTATGGTGATGCGGGCAACGACTCCGTTCTTGGCGGCGCGGGCAATGACGCGGTCTACGGCGGGGACGGCAATGACAGCGTCGATGGCGGCACCGGCGACGATTCGGCTTTTGGCGGTGCGGGCAATGATCTGGTTTCTGGCGGTCTGGGCAATGACACGCTGGACGGCGGCATCGGCGACGACTCTGGCTATGGCGGTGATGGCAACGATGTTGTCGATGGCGGCGATGGCAATGACAGCGTTTCCGGCGATGCAGGCAACGACACCGTTTTTGGCGGTGCGGGCAATGATGCGGTCTACGGCGGCGATGGCAATGACAGCGTCGATGGCGGCACCGGCGACGATTCGGCTTTTGGCGGTGCGGGCAATGATCTGGTTTCTGGCGGGCTGGGCAATGACACGCTGGACGGCGGCATCGGCAACGATCTGGTTTACGGCGGCGATGGCAACGATGTTGTCGATGGCGGCGACGGCGCGGATACGGTTTATGGCGATCTTGGCAATGACACCGTATTGGGTGGCGCGGGCGACGATCAGGTGTTCGGCGGTCTGGGCAACGATCAGGTTTATGGCGGCGACGGCAATGACAGTGTCGACGGCGGCGATGGCAACGATACCGTCTATGGCGATCTCGGCAATGACACCGTGCTGGGAGGTGCGGGCAATGATGCGGTTTACGGCGGCACCGGCAACGATCTGGTTTACGGCGGCGATGGCAATGATCTGGTCGACGGTGGCGACGGCAATGACAGCGTGTTCGGCGACGCGGGCAACGACACCCTGCTGGGCGGCGCAGGCAATGACACGCTTTACGCGGGTGATGGCAACGACAGCGCCGATGGGGGCCTGAGCGACGACACGGTTTACGGCGATCTGGGCAATGACACCGTCGGCGGCGGTGCGGGCAATGACGCGGTCTACGGCGGTGATGGCAATGACTCTGTCGATGGTGGCAATGGCAACGATACGGTTTACGGTGATCTCGGCAATGACACCGTCGGCGGTGGTGCAGGCAATGACAGCGTTTATGGCGGTAACGGCAATGACAGCGTCGATGGCGGCACGGGCGACGATCAGGTATTCGGCGGCGCGGGCAATGATGTTGTAAGCGGCGGCGACGGCAATGACAGCGTCGATGGGGGTGACGGCGATGATACCGCCGACGGCGGCGCGGGCAACGATCAGGTGTTCGGCGGCGCGGGCAATGATGTTGTAAGCGGCGGCGACGGCAATGACAGCGTCGATGGTGGCGACGGCGATGATACCGCCGACGGCGGCGCGGGCGATGATCAGCTGTTTGGTGGTGCTGGCAACGATGTGGTCACCGGAGGCAGTGGCAATGACCTCGTCTATGGCGGCGATGGCAATGACGCCAGCGATGGCGGCATCGGCGACGATCAGGTTTATGGTGGTGCTGGCAACGATGTGGTCTCGGGCGGCGATGGCAATGACAGCGTCGATGGCGGCACAGGCAATGACAGCCTGTCCGGCGGCTTGGGCAATGACACGCTGCAAGGTGGCGATGGCAATGACAGCCTGGACGGTGGCGCGGGCAATGATCTGCTGTATGGCGGCATTGGCAATGACGCGTTGGACGGCGGGCTTGGCAATGATGTGCTGGATGGCGGCACCGGCAATGACACCCTGACGGGCGGTGACGGCAGTGATCTGGTTTACGGCGGTGCAGGCGGCGATCTTATCTATGGCGGCGCGGGCTCGGATACGTTGGTTGGTGGCTTTGGTGCCGATACGATCTATGCAGGCGCGGGCGATATCGTCGATGGTGGCACCAGTGGCACCGACTGGGATGTGCTGGATCTGACCGGGCAAGCGCCGTTCAAGATCATCCGTGATCCGTTGAACCATCTGAACGGGGTGGTGAACTTCTACGACACCACCGGCCATCTGATCGGCACGCTGACCTTCACCAATATAGAGAGCATCGTGTCGTGCTTCACTGCGGGAACAAAGATTACGACCCCGGCGGGCGAGGTGGCGGTTGAGGCGTTGCGGGTCGGCGATCTGGTGGCGACGCGCGACAACGGCATTCAGGAAATCCGCTGGATCGGCTCGCGCCGGATCACGCGGGAAGAATTGCGCGCCGATGAAAGCTTGCGGCCGATCCTGATCAAAGCCGGGGCCTTGGGGCGTGGCTTGCCGGAAGCCGATATGATGGTGTCGCGCCAGCACCGCATGCTGATCAGCGGGCCGCGCGCCGAATTGCTGTTTGGCAGCGATGAGGTTTTGGTGCGCGCGCAGCATCTGCTGAGCTTGCCCGGTGTCTCGGTGGCCGAGGTTGAGGCCGTGACCTATCTGCACATCCTGTTTGACCGCCACGAGGTGATCTTGGCCGATGGCGCATGGAGCGAAAGTTTCCAACCCGGCGATCGCACCATGGGTGGGATGGATGCCGGGCAGCGCGATGAGATATACAAAATCTTCCCCGAATTGGCGGACGCAGGCCAACTCGCCCGCTTCGAGGCAGCACGCCCGACGCTGAAATCCTTTGAGGCAAGGGTGTTGCTGGCGGCCTGAACCCGACCAAACCCTACGAAAGTAAACGCCGCAAGCCGAGGGGTTTGCGGCGTTTTGTTTTGAATGGCGTTGCTGATCGTCAAATCAGATCAGAAATGCCCAAAGGGCCAGCCGACAAATCGGCCAGCCCCAAGGTTTTGAATTGTCTTCCCGATCAGGTGAACAGGAAATCACCGCCCGAAATCTGGGTCGCGTCGGTCAGCCCAGTGAGCCGGATGGTCAGATCGGTGGCCCCGCTGCCGTCGAAGTCCAGTTGCAGCGCGCCAGCGATGAAGCGGGCTTCGGTGTTGTCGTTGCCGCCCGAGAAGGCCACATCGCCGACATAGGCGAAGGTTCCGGTCAGCAGTCCGACGAACTGCAACAGATCGCCCTCGGCCAAACCGCCGTCCAAGGCGTTGAAGTCCGAGATCGACGCCTGAGAGGTCGAGGCCGAGGTGAACACGAAGTGATCCGCCCCGGTGCCGCCAATCAGCACATCCGCGCCATCGCCACCCGCCAGCGTGTCAGCCCCGGCCATGCCGTTCAGCACGTTTTTGCCCGAGTTGCCCGTCAGCACGTTGTTCAGCTCGTTGCCGGTGCCGTTCACCCCGAAACTGCCCGTCAGGGTCAGGTTTTCAAAATTCGCGCCCAGCACATGGCTCACCGAGGAACGGACCAGATCGGTGCCAGCCGTGATGCCTTCGGTGACGACATCGCCGATGTTGTCGACGGTGTAGCTGTCATTGCCCAAGCCGCCCGACATGCTGTCGGCACCGCCACCACCGTCCAGCGTGTCATTGCCCGCGCCACCGTCCAGCGTATCGTTGCCGGTGCCGGCCGACAGCTGGTTGTTGCCCGCGTTGCCGAGCAGAATGTTGGCCGAGGAGTTGCCGGTGGCATTGATGTGGTCAATGCCGGTCAGCGTCAGGTTTTCCACCGGAGACAGGATGGCATAGCTGACCGAAGCATAGACTGTATCGGTGCCTTGGTTGCTCAGTTCAGTGACCGTGTCGTTGGCGCTTTCGACGATATAGGTGTCATTGCCCAGACCGCCCACCATGGTATCGTTGCCCATGCCGCCATCCAGCGTGTCATTGCCTGCATATGCAGTGATGCTGTCATTGCCCGCCATGCCCGACAAAAGGTTGTCATTGGTGTTGCCGATCATCACGTTGGCGTTCAGGTTGCCGGTGCCGTTGATCGCCGCCGCGCCGTTCAACGTCAGGTTTTCCAGCGTGTCGGCAAGGGTGTAGCTGACCGAAGAGAACACCAGATCGGCACCAGCTTGAGCCTGCTCGACCACCACATCGTTCAGGGAGTCGACATAGTAAGTATCGTTGCCGAAGCCACCGATCATCGAGTCATTGCCCGTGCCGCCGTTCAGCGTGTCCGCCCCCAAGTCGCCGTCCAGCGTATCATTGCCGCCTGCGCCGCCCAAGGTGTTGGCGCCGCTGTTGCCCGTGATCACGTTGGCCCCGGCGTTGCCAATGCCCTTCAGACCCGACGAGCCGGTCAAAACCAGATTCTCAATGTTGGCGGACAGCGTCCAGTCAACTGTGCTGCTGACGGTATCTGTGCCACTGCTTGCGGCCTCTGTGATGCTGTCGTTCAGCGAGCCGACAAAGTAGAGATCATCGCCTGCCCCACCATAAAGCGCGTCATTGCCGCTGGCCCCGGTGGCACCGCCGTCCAGCGTATCGTTGCCCGCGCCGCCATAGACGCTGTCATTGCCTGACTCGCCGGACAGCAGGTTGTTGCCGCTGTTGCCGATGATGATGTTGTTGAGGCTGTTACCGTGGCCTTCAAGGTCTGCGCCGCCAAACAGGTTCAGGTTCTCGGTATAGGACAGCAGCGTCCAGTTTACGGTCGCGTCCACCGTATCGATGCCGCCCGTGCTGATTTCAACGGTTTTGTCGGTAATGCTGTCAATGATGTAGCGATCATCGCCATCGCCGCCCGTCAGCGAGTCATTGCCCACGCCGCCATCCAGCGTGTCATTGCCCGCGCCGCCGTTCAGCGCGTCATTGCCCGCCAGACCCGACAGCAGGTTGGCCCCGCTGGTGCCGTTCAATACGTTGTTCGCAGCGTTGCCCGTGCCCGTCAGGCCCGTGGTGCCCAGTAGGGTCAGGTTTTCGAAGTTGTTGAGCAGCGTGTAGCTGAACGTGGTTTGCACCGTGTCGATGCCTTCATCGAAGTTCTCCAGCATCACATCATTGGTGTTGTCGAGAATGAACAAATCGTTGCCAACGCCGCCGATCAGGCTGTCATTGCCAACGCCACCGTCCAAAGTATCGCCACCTGCACCACCGTTGATGGTGTCATTGCCCGCGAGACCTTGCAACACGTTCTGCCCGCCGTTGCCGGCGATGGTGTTGGCAGCCGCGTTGCCGATGGCGTTGATGCCGGCCCCGCCATTTTGCACCAAGTTCTCGATGTTGTCGGACATCGTCCAGTCTGCCCCGGTGATGACGGTATCGTTGCCTTCACCAGTCAACTCGAAGACCACATCCGTGGTGGCGTTGATGGTGTAGGTGTCGTCGCCTGCGCCGCCCACCACAGAGTCATTGCCGATGCCGCCATCGAGCGTGTCATTGCCCGCGTTACCATAGAGGGTGTCGTTGCCGTTGCCGCCGGTCATGTAGTTGTTGCCGGTATTGCCGTTCATGACGTTGTCCGAAACGTTGCCGGTGGCGTTGATATTGGCCGTGCCCGACAGGATCAGGTTTTCAACCCAGCGGTCCATCGTGATGGTGGCCGAGCTTTCCATCGTATCGGTGCCGCCCAGATCAAGTTCGATAATCTCATCACCCGCGCCGTCAACGTAGTAATAATCATTGCCAGTGCCGCCCGTCAGGTCGTCCGACCCGGTGCCGCCGTTCAGCGTATCATTGCCCGCATTGCCGATCAGGATGTCGTTGCCCTCCATCCCAGACAGCAGGTTGTTGCCCGCGTTGCCGATGATCAGGTTGGCGACGGTGTTGCCGGTGCCGCTGAGGTTGGCGGTATCGTCCAGCAACAGGTTTTCAAAGTTGGTAGCCAAGGTCCAGTTGATCGTGGTTTGAACCGTGTCGGTGCCCTCGGTGGCCAGTTCAACCAGCACGTCATTCAAGCTGTCTACCTGGTAGACGTCGCTGCCCTTACCGCCGATCAGGCTGTCATTGCCGGTGCTGCCGTCCAGCACATCGCCGCCATCCATACCGAAGATGGTGTCGTTGCCAGCCAAGCCGCGCAGGATGTTCTTGCCCATGGTGCCGGGGCTGCTGTCGCCGCTGTTACCGATCAGGATGTTGTCCAGCGCGTTGCCGGTGCCGTTCACATCCAGTGACCCGGTCAGGGTCAAACGCTCGATATTCGCGCCAAGGATGAAATCAACCGAGGACGAGACCAGATCGTTGCCCTCGCTGGCGTTCTCGGTGATCACTTCAGCCGACGAGCCGACAACATAGCTGTCATCGCCCGCGCCGCCGGTCATGGTGTCATTCTCGCCACCACCGTCCAGCGTGTCATTGCCAGCCCCGCCCGTCAGCACGTTGACGAAAGCGTCGCCCGTCAAAGCATCGGCAAAGGCCGAGCCGATCAGGTTCTGGATGCCGAACAGCCGGTCGCCTTGCGCATCGCCGCCCGAGCCGGTCGAACCCGACACCACCGAAACGGTCACAGCCGCCGACGAGGCAGAATAATCAACGGTATCCACACCCGCGCCGCCGTCCAGCGTATCCGCGCCTGCGCCACCGATCAGGATGTTGGCGTTGTTGTCGCCGGTCAGGCTATCAGCGCCCACCGAGCCACGGATGTTCTCAAAGTTGGCAAGAATGTCGCCTTCGGCATCGCCGCCGGTGTTCACACCGTTGAACAGGTTGACGGTGACCGCCACCGCCGAGGTCGCGTAATCGACGGTGTCATTGCCCGCGCCGCCATCAAGGCTGTCGTTCAGCGCACCGCCCGAGATGATGTTGTCGGCGGTATTGCCGACGATGGTGTCGATGAAGTTGGAGCCGATGACGTTTTCGATTGCGACCAGCGTATCCGCGCCGTCGCCGCCCGTCGCCAGACCCGTGGTCAGGTTGACGCTGACCGCTGCGGTGGCCGCGGCATAGCTGACGGTATCAACATCTGCGCCGCCATCAATGCGGTCGTTGCCGATACCGCCCAGCAGCACATCACTGCCCAGACCGCCATAAAGGCTGTCGTTGCCAGCCGCACCCGACAGCGTGTCGTTGCCTGCGTTGCCCGTCAGGATGTTGACGTTGGCGTCGCCGGTCAATGCATCGTCAAAGGCCGAGCCGTTGACGTTCTCAAAGTTCACGATGGTGTCGCCCGTAGCGTCGCCACCCGTGGCGGTGTTGGCGGTCAGGCTGACAGTGACAGCCGCCACCGAGGCGCTGTAATCCACGCTGTCCGAGATGCCCGCGCCGCCGTCCATCACGTCATTGCCGACGCCGCCCGCGATCAGGTCGTTGTCGGCACCGCCATATAGGCTGTCATTGCCCGCGCCGCCGAACAACTGGTCGTTGCCGGCGTTGCCGGTCAGCACGTTGGCATTGGTATCGCCCGTCAGGGCATCATCAAACGCCGAGCCGTTGACGTTTTCAAAGCCAGTGATGGTGTCGCCCGTGGCATCGCCACCAGTGGCAGTGTTGGCGAGCAGGCTGACGGTTACCAGCGCCGAAGCCGAATAATCCAGCGTATCCGAGATGCCTGCGCCACCGTCCATCACGTCTGCGCCCGCGCCGCCCGCGATCAGGTCGTTGTCGGCACCGCCATACAGGCTGTCGGCCCCGACACCGCCATAAAGGCTGTCGTTGCCCGCAAGACCGGTCAGAATGTTGGCATTGGCATCGCCGGTCAGTACATCAGCGAAGGCCGAGCCATTGACGTTTTCAAAGTTCACGATGGTGTCGCCCGTGGCATCGCCGCCCGTGGCAGTATTGGCGAGCAAGCTGACGGTCACTGCGGCAACCGAAGCGGTGTAATCGACGGTATCCGAAGTACCCGCGCCACCGTCCATCACGTCATTGCCGACGCCACCTGCGATCAGGTCGTTGTCGGCACCGCCATACAGGCTGTCATTGCCCGCGCCGCCGAACAACTGGTCGTTGCCAGCGTTGCCGGTCAGAATGTTGGCATTGGCATCGCCAGTCAAAGCATCATCAAACGCCGAGCCGGCGACGTTTTCAAAGCCGGTGATGGTATCGCCCACAGCATCGCCACCAGTGGCGGTGTTGGCGAGCAGGCTGACGGTGACGGCTGCAACCGAAGCGGTGTAGTCGACGGTATCCGAGGTGCCCGCACCGCCGTCCATCACATCAGCCCCAAGACCACCTGCGATCAGGTCGTTGTCGGCACCGCCATAAAGGCTGTCTGCCCCCGCGCCGCCGTACAGGCTGTCGTTGCCCGCAGCGCCGATCAGGATGTTGGCCCCGGTATCCCCGGTCAGCGTGTCACCAAAGGCCGAGCCAGTGAGATATTCGATGCTGATGTAGGTGTCGCCCTGCGCATCGCCGCCCGTGCCCGTCAGCGTGGTCAGGTTGGCGTTCACCGCCGCAGTGCTGGCCGTGTAATCCGCCACGTCATTGCCCGTGCCGCCATCCAGCAAATCGGCGCCGCCGAGGCCGATCAGGGTGTCGTTGCCCGCAAGACCGGTCAGCGTGTCATTGATTGCACCCGCCGTTGCCGTGACAGTGTCATTTCCAGTTCCGCCGGTAAAAGTCGCCATTGTTAATGCTCCAAGGTTCAGGGCCGCCGGGCAGCCGGGGGCAAAGGGTGATTGCATCAAGAGATAAGTGAGACTTCGGGCCAAAATTGGACGGAAATTTCCGCAAAAGCCGCGAATTGCAGCAAAAGCGCGGCAACTTCTGGCACAGCGGGCGCGGCCTGATGGTCTATAATTTATTGAAATCGTTGTATTATGGTTGGAGACTGCCGTGGCTCAACCCCGCCGGACTGCCGCATTTTGCCCATGCGATGATCGTTAAGCGCATTTGGGCGCGAATCAAACCGCGCCGGGATGCCTTGTGCTGGTTGATCAATGCTTGGCGATCAGTTGCGGTGCAGCAAGGCCAGAATCTGAGTTGCGGCGGCCTCAGGCGTGCAGTGGCCTTCTGCGACGGCACGACCCTGTGCCGCGACGATGCCCTTGATCGGCTCTTGCTCGAGCACCGCGAGCAAGCCACGCCGCAATTCCTCTTTGAACCAATGCTGCGCCTGCTGGCCGCGCCGCACAGCCCAATGGCCCTGCGCGCGCCGCCAGTCGGCCAGAACCTGCATCTCGGCCCAAGCCGTTGCCAGCCCAGCCTGTTCCAGCGCCGAGACGGTCATCGCTTTGGGATAACCGACCGGGTCTTGCGGGCGTTTGCGCAGCAGCCGCAAAGCCCCTGCATAATCAGCGCAGGTCCGCATCGCGGCGGGCTTCAGATCGCCATCGGCTTTGTTCACCAAGATCAGATCGGCCATCTCCATGATGCCGCGCTTGACACCCTGTAATTCATCGCCCCCCGCGGGGGCCAACAGCAGGATGAACAGATCGCAGAGTTCCGCCACCACGGTTTCGGATTGGCCGACGCCGACGGTTTCGATCAGGATGATGTCAAAGCCAGCGGCTTCGCAGAGCGCGACAGCCTCGCGGGTGCGCCGCGCCACGCCACCCATCTGGGCTTGGCTGGGCGAGGGCCGGATGAAGGCGAGCGGGTCGCGGGCAAGGTGTTCCATTCGGGTTTTGTCGCCGAGGATCGACCCGCCCGAGCGGGCCGACGAGGGATCAACGGCAAGCACAGCCACCCGGCGGCCCTGCCCGGTCAGCATCAGCCCAAAGCTTTCAATGAAGGTCGATTTACCGACACCCGGCGTACCTGAAAGCCCGATGCGCAGGGCCTGTTTGGTGGTTCCCAAGGCTTGCAGCAGTTCCAACGCCTGCGCGCGATGATCGGCGCGCGCGCTTTCGACCAGCGTGATGGCGCGGGCCAGACTGCGACGGTCGCCGGCTTGCAGGCTGGGGACGAGTTGGGCAATATCCATGGCGACTCCCTTTGCCTCGGTGTGCCCGATGGCGTTGGGTTTTGCCAGCCTGACCTTGAAACAGCGGCGACCTCGGGCCCCATCGAGGGGCCACTCGGCCGCGCTGCCGCGGTATGAGTTTGCTGCGTGGCTGTTGCGGCACTGTTGGAAGCCTCCGGCGGGAGTATTTCAAAAAGAGCAACTGCAAGGGAATTGCTCTTTGCTAAATACTCATTCTTTTTTGCCGCCTGCTGGCAAAGCCGAAGCGGTTGCGGGATAAGGTCTTATGATCAGATTGCCGATAGAAGATGTGTTGGGGGAAGTGCGGGCCGCGATTGCGGCGCGCGGCATGGTGGTTTTGCAGGCGCCACCGGGGGCGGGCAAGACCACGCTGGTGCCGTTGGATTTGCTAGCCTCGGGGGAGATCACCGGGCGGATCGTCATGCTGGAGCCTCGGCGTTTGGCGGCGCGGGCGGCGGCGGAGCGGATGGCGGACACCTTGGGGGAGGCTGTTGGTGGAGTGGTGGGGTATCGGATTCGGGGCGAGGCGAAGGTTTCGCGCAGCACCCGGATTGAGGTGGTGACGGAAGGGATTTTGACCCGGATGATCCAGAGCGATCCGGGGCTTACGGGGGTAGGCGCGCTGATCTTTGACGAGTTTCATGAGCGCAGTTTGAGTGCCGATCTGGGGTTGGCTTTGGCGTTGGAAATTCGCGGGGCGCTGCGGGACGATCTGGTTCTGCTGGTGATGTCGGCGACGTTGGATGCGGGTCCGGTGGCGGCGCTGATGGGCGATGCCCCGGTGGTGACCTCGATGGGGCGGGCTTACCCGGTGGAGACGCGGTGGCTGGGGCGGAGCCCTGATGCCTCGCTGCGGTTTGAGGCCGGGGTGGCGGGTTTGGTGCGGCAGGCGGTGGAGGAAACGACGGGCGGGGTGTTGGTGTTTCTGCCGGGTGAGGGGGAAATCCGGCGGGTTGAGGCGATGCTGGCGGGCTTGCCGGGGTGTGAGGTGCGCACCCTGTTTGGCGCGATGGAGTTTGCGGCGCAACGGGCAGCTTTGGGGCCAGCGGTGGGTCGCAAGGTGGTTTTGGCAACCTCGATTGCCGAAACCTCGCTGACCATCCCCGACATTCGGGTGGTTGTGGATGGCGGGCGGGCGCGGCGGGCGCGGTTTGATCCGAATTCTGGCATGTCGCGGTTGGTGACCGAGCGGGTGACCAAGGCGGAGGCGGAGCAACGGCGCGGGCGAGCGGGGCGGGTGGCTGCGGGGGTGTGCTATCGGTATTGGACTCGCGGTGAGGAAGGCGGGCTTGCGGCCTATCCTCCGGCAGAGATTGAGGCGGCGGATTTGACCGGGCTGGCGTTGGAGCTGGCGTTGTGGGGCGGTGATGTCGGGTTTCTGACAGCACCGAATGTCGGGGCGATGGCCGAGGCACGGTCGCTGTTGGAGGGGTTGGGGGCGCTGTCGGGTGGGCGTATCACGCCGCATGGCCGGGTGCTGGCGGCGCTGCCGTTGCATCCACGGCTCGCGCATATGTTGGCGGTGGCGGGGCCGGAGGCAGCGGTGTTGGCGGCGGTGTTGGGCGAGCGGGATGTGCTGAAGGGGGCACCGCCAGATTTGGCCTTGCGGGTGGCGGCGGTGACGGATCTGCGGCGGTTCGAGGCTGCGCATCCTTGGCCGGTTTTGCGCCCGGTGGTGGAGCGGGTGAAGCTGGAGGCGCGGCGGTTGGCGCGGGCCGCTGCAGGGCCGGATGCGGGCTATAGCTTGGCGCAGATGGCGGCGCTGGCTTACCCGGATCGGGTGGGGTTGCGGCGCAAGGGGGATGCTCCGCGCTGGGTGCTGTCGGGCGGCAAGGGGGCGGTGATGGCGGCTGGCGTGCCGCTGGCCGGGGCGCGGTTGATCGTGGCGACGGATTTGGACGGCGATGCGCGCGAGGCCGGGGTGCGGCAGGCGGTGAGCATCAGTGAGGCAGAGTTGCGGGCGGTTTTCGGGGCGAAGATTGAATGGCACGAGGTGTGCTTTTGGTCGAAGCGGGAAGGCCGGGTGCTGGCGCGGCGACAGGAGTGTTTCGGGGCGCTGGTGCTGGCGGATCTGCATTGGGATGCGCCTGCAGAGGCGGTGGCGCGGGCGGCGTTGGAGGGGATGCGGCTGAATGGGTTGCATTTCACGGCTGCGGCGCGGCGGTTGCGGGCTCGGGTGGAACTGGCGCGGGGCAGTGGGGATGCGTGGCCGGATTTCAGCGATCAGGGCTTGCTGGATTCTGCGGAGGATTGGTTGCTGCCGCATCTTACGGGGGTGCGGACGGAGGCGGATTTGCGTGGGTTTGATTTGACCGAGGCGTTGAAGGCGCGGCTGTCGTGGCAGCAGGTGGCCAACTTGGATAAACTGGTGCCGGGGGCGTTTGAGACGCCTTTAGGGCGGCGGGTGCCGATTGATTATGACGGCGCGGTGCCGGGGATTGAGGTGCGCTTGCAGGAGATGTTTGGGGTTGTGGTGCATCCGGTGGTGGGTTTGAGCCAGCAGCCGCTGCGGGTGGTTTTGACCTCGCCGGGGCAGAAGACGATACAGGTGACGATGGATCTGCCGGGGTTCTGGAAATCATCCTATGCCGACGTGAGGAAGGATATGCGGGGGCAGTATCCGCGGCATCCCTGGCCGGAGGACCCGACGGTTGCGGAACCGACCTTGCGGGCCAAGCCTCGGGGGACTTGAGGGGCGGTCCCGCGTTGGGACCGGCTTGTGCGTTGTGTGATTTCAATGGGTTACATGGCGGCGTTAAGGGGGTGTTAAGGATTGGGGGGAAGAGAGATAGCCGGGTGTGCTTTGCGCCTAAGACGTCGGCTTCGGTCGGCAGCCGGAGAGTTTTGGCGGAGCGGCGAGAGCTTTGGGGCGTTCATCCGTTACATCGAGGCAATAGGCGACCTCGCGCATACGTTCGGCGACTTGTCGGAAATAGCTAGGCGCGTCAGCCGGATCGGGCGGGAAGTATAGTGCGGCCGTAAGGCGGATGCGATCGTCGGGTGGGTAGGTTGCACAAACAACGCAGAGCAAAATGTGTTCGACATCATCCCTTTGGCTGCATCTAACCCTGAAGCCCGCCGCCGGATCAAAGGGGACGTAAGTAAAACTCTTTGCTGTAACCACCGGAGAGCCATAAATTCGGTAGTCTGAAAGATTGAACTTCGATGGCAAGCGATCTGGTCCAAGCAGCACTTCGCCTTTATAAGATGCCGCGACAAAATCTGCCCCCGACTGAAAGGTAAGTTCTATATGAACCACCGCATCTTGGAGGATGGGATCGGTACTCAGTATGGCTTCGATCCAGTCAATCTCTCGCACGGCGATGAAAGGCGTGTCACTTTCCATGGTGGCGGGCCGTTCGCCCAGCCAAAAAACGCGCGTCGACAGTTCTACCGTCTGCGCGACGAGTGGTGACGCAAGAACGGTTATGCAAACACAAAGCTGGAGCAATCGACTGATCACTGTTTGCATCCCCACAACACTACCGTCGACGACTTTGGCACTTATCATCCGTTGAGCCTAGAAAGCACACTTAGATTTGGCATCCGGTGCAACGGACGAGAAGCGCTCCACTGGAGCGTTTCATTTTTGTCCGGGACGGGGGTTCGGACGTTGCGCTTGTTGTTATCGGTAAGAGCCTCCGGCGGGGATATTTGAGCAGAGAGGATGAACCGGGTTGGGGCTGGTGAACTCGGAGGCACCGCTTTCGTGACTGCGGGATCGGCGTCGCCGCTGCCGCGCAAATCTATTTGCAACCGTTTGGCGTCTCGCGGGTTGTCTTTGCGATGAGCGGGGGCCTCAGCGGCCTTCTGAGCGAAAGGGTGATGATCATGCGGAATGTTGTTTTGCCGATGGTGCTGGTGGCGAGCCTTGCAGGGGCGGCTCCGGTGCAGGCGCAGACGGATTTGGGTGATGTGGTCTCGGGCATTGCGCAGTCTTTGATCGCGCAGGAGGTCGACAAGCGGGCCTATCTGGAGGCGCAAAGATTGAACACCGTGCAGGGGTATCGCAGCTATCTGGCGCAGTATCCGAAGGGGATTTATCGGGTTAATGCCAAGAGGGCTTTGGTGAAGTTGGGGGCTACGGTTGAGCCCTTTCCGACCACGCCGCTGCCGGGCAATCCGCCTGCGGGGGCGTCTGCGGCGCAGGTTGAGGCCTCGCTGGGCTTAAGCCGGGCGCAGCGGGTTTTGATTCAGAAGCAGCTTTCAGCGGTCGGCTATCCGACCGGGGTGGCGGATGGGCTGTGGGGGTCGAAGACTCGCGGCGCGATCAGCCAGTGGCAGAAGAAGAACAAGCTGACGGCGACGGGCTATGTGACGGCGAGGCAGGTGAATTTGCTCGCCGAGCAGTCTGGGGGCAGCGTTGGTCCGACGCCGACGGAGCCTTCTGTGGGAGACGATGTGTTGGAAGAACGCCTGCTGGGGCTTACGCAGGATGAGCGGCGCGAGGTGCAGCGGCGGCTGACCGCGCTGGGGTATAACACCTATGGCGTCGATGGCGATCTGGGCGCGAATTCGCGGCGGGCAATGGCTGCTTGGCAGCGCGATGAGAACCAACGGGCGAGCGGCTATCTGACCGCCGATCAGCTGCGGCTGCTGCGGCGGCAGTCGGGGGGTTGATGGCCGCTCGCCCGCGCGCGGCGTTGCTTTCAAACGCTTTAGGCCCCGGCGCGGGCCCGGGGCGGGTTTGACGGGCTGCAGTGCGTCTTAATGCGTGTCAGCTGCTTTGGCCGCCCTGCCCTGCGGATTGGAACCAGCGGCGGATGGTGTCGCGCTCGGGGTCTTCCATGTAGCTGAGGTTGGCGGGCGGCATGGCGTGGGTGAGACCGGCTTGCAGGTAGATACGTTTGGCTTCCGCTGCGATTTGGGCGGGGGTCTCCAAGACGACGCCTTTCGGGGGCCAGTAGATGCCCTCGTAGGTGGGCTCGGCGGCGTGGCACATTGAGCAGCGGCCTTGGATGATGTAGACGACATCGTCGAAGCCTTGAGCGCTGGCGTAGGTTAGGGCTTCGGGGTTTAGCGCGGCTTCTTCGGGGCGGTGGCGCATCGGCGCGGTGGATAGCCATGCGATGATCAGGAAGATCACGGCGGTCGCGAACCATGTCCAGTGCGGGTTGCCGCGGCGTGCGTGTTTGGTGTTGAACCAGTGGCGGATGGTGACGCCCATCAGGAACACGAGGGAGGCTATCATCCAGTTGTATTCTGTGGCGAACACCAAGGGGTAGTGGTTGGACAGCATCAGGAACAATACCGGGAGTGTCAGGTAGTTGTTGTGGGTGCTGCGCTGTTTGGCGATCTTGCCGTATTTTGGGTCGGGGGTGCGGCCGGCTTTCAGGTCTGCGACCACGATGCGCTGGTTGGGCATGATGATCATGAACACGTTGGCCGACATGATGGTGGCGGTGAAGGCTCCGAGATGCAGCAGGGCCGCGCGGCCGGAAAAGACTTGCGTGTAGCCCCAGGCCATGCCGACGAGGATGATGTAGAGGCCGATCATCAGGCGGGTGTTGTCGTCGCCAAAGCGGCTTTTGCAGATCAGATCGTAGGCGATCCAGCCGAAGGCGAGGGAGGCAAGCGATATGGCGATGGCTTGGGTTTGGCTGAGGTCGGCTATCGCGGGGTCGATCAGGTAGAGATTGGCACCAAGGTAATAGACCAGAAACAGCATGGCGAAACCGGAGAGCCATGTGCTGTAGCTTTCCCATTTGAACCAGGTGAGGTGTTCGGGCAGCAGTTCGGGGGCGACGAGGTATTTCTGGATGTGGTAGAAGCCGCCGCCGTGGACTTGCCATTCTTCGCCATGCGCGAGCGGTGGCAGGCTGGGGGTTTTGCGCAGGCCGAGGTCGAGGGCGATGAAGTAGAAGGATGAGCCGATCCACGCCATCGCGGTGGTGACATGCAGCCAGCGCACGGCAAGTTCGACCCATTCCCACAGCACAACCCAGTCATACATCCGCAGTCTCCTGTTTGTGCTCAGCTATTGGCGTTTTCACTAAGCTATACTGGCGGGCATTGATCTGTTAATCCTGAAAAACCGGGGAATACTTTCAAGATCGGCGCGAAAATGTCCTATGTCAACACGATCAAGATGTTTGTGCGGGTGTATGAGTTGGGAAGCATGTCGGCGGCGGCGCGCGATCAGCGCACCTCGCCTGCTGTCGCCTCTGCGCGGATTTCGGAATTGGAAAAGCATTTGGGGGTAAGGCTGTTTTCGCGCACCACGCGCAGTTTGCAGCCGACCGAGAACGGGCGGATTTTCTTTGAGGGCGCGAAGAAGGTCTTGGAAGCCATCGACGAGGCTGAAGCGGCGGTGATGGATGTGACGCAGAACCCGCGCGGGACGATCTTTGTGTCGGCTCCGCTTGGGGTGGGGCGGCGGTTTATCGCACCGCATGTGCCTGTTTTCAAAGATATTTATCCGCAGATTGATGTGCGGTTGCGGCTGTCGGACCGGATCATTGATGTGACCGCCGAAGGGCTGGATGTGGCGTTTCATCTGGGGATTCTGGAGGATTCGACGCTGAAGGTGCGGTTGATCGCCGATTGCCCGCGGGTGCTCTGTGCCGCCCCGGCCTATATCGCGCGGCGGGGGATGCCGTTGGATGGCGCGGCTTTGGTGGGCGATAAGCACGAGTGCCTGAACCTGCGGTTTCCGGGGGCGAAGGAATTTCAATGGGCGTTGCAGACCCCCGACGGCGTGCGGCGCTATGAGATCACCGGGCCGTTTGAGAGCGATGATGGCGATGTGTTGACCGGCTGGGCTTTGGATGGGCGCGGCATCGTGATGAAGCCGGTGTTTGAGGTGGCGGATCATTTGCGCTCGGGCGCGCTGGTGCCGGTGGCTGTGGCGACGCCGCCATTGCCGACGCAGCTTTCCAGTCTGTCGCAGCATCGCCGGTTGAAGGACCCGAAGGTGAAGTTGTTCACCGATTTCATGGCGGCGCATGTGCGGGACGCGGTGCGCGGGGCGATTGAGGGGCGTTCGGTAGCAATCGCGGGGTGAACCCCGCCCTACACGGTTTGATTTAGGCTTCGCGAAGTCAGCGCGGAGCGATGGAGGGGGGCTCTGGTTGAGACGTGCGCCTCCGTCGGGAGTATTTGGGCCAGTCTGAAAGCAAATTCTAGGTGAATTTAGGCGTTAGGTTTCATAGGGCCAATTGGCTTGGCTGAAGGCTCCGCCGTCGACCCAGAGGGTTTGGCCTGTGACAAAGGCAGCGGCTTCGGAGATCAGGAACAGCAGCGGGCCTGTTAGATCTTGCGGGGTGCCGACTCGGCGCAGGGGTGTGACGCGGGCCCAGGTGGCGTCGTAATCGGGAGCCTCGGCTGCGGTACGGGCGGTGGCGATGGCTCCGGGGGCAATGCAGTTGACGCGGATGTTGTGGGGGCCGAGTTCAACAGCGGCGACTTTGGTGAACTGCTCGATGCCGCCTTTCGAGGTGGTGTAATCGACCAGTTTCGGGAAAGCGAGTTTGTTGCAGCCAGAGCCGAGGGTGATGATAGCGCCGGGTTGGCGGGCGGCGATCATGGCGCGCGCGGCGGCTTGGGTGTTGAGGAAGGTGCCGCGCAGGTTGGTGGCGATGGTGCGGTCCCAATCCTTTGGGTCGAGGTCGAGCAGGGAGGACCAGGTTTGGATGCCTGCGTTGTTGACCATAACGCTTGGGGGGACTTTCGCCCACTCGGCGGCCTCGGCGTGGAAGCGGGCGGTTTGGGCCGCGTCCCCCGCGTCACATTCCCATGCGCGGGCGCGTTGACCTGCGGCTTCAACGGCGGTGATCAGGGTTTGGGCGGCTTCGGTTTGGTTGAGGTGGGTGAATGCTACGTCATAGCCAGCACCCGCAAGCGCGGTCACGAGGGCGTGGCCGATGGCGGAGGGGCCTGCGGTGACGAGGGCGAGTTTGGGCATGATTTGACCTTTAAGCCGGATTTCATGCACCATGCCGGAGTGCCCTTGTTAAGAAAAGAGCCTCCGGCGGGAGTATTTCAGAAAGGGCAATTTGCACAGGCAGTTAAGCTGCCCAAGTCCGATCCAACAGAGCCAGCCAGTTGTCGTAACAGAGTTTTTGCAGCAGGGCTTCGCCATAGCCATGATCAAGCATGGCTTGTTGCAGGGCAGGAAGACCCGTCACATCGCCAATGCCGTTGGGCAGGGTTGCGCCATCGAAGTCGGAGCCTAGGCCGAGATGGTCTTCGCCGAGGTGGGCGAGCAGGTGGTCGAGGTGCGCGAGGACATCTTCCCATCCCATGTCGCCCGACTGTTTGCCATCGCGGCGCAGGAAGGAGGTGGCGAAGTTGAGGCCGACCATACCGCCGCTGTCGCGGATCATCTGGAGTTGGCGGTCGGTGAGGTTGCGGCTCGAAGGCGTGATGGCGTGGGCGTTAGAATGGGTGGCGACGAGGGGGGCGTCCGTCAGGCGGGCTACGTCGTTGAAGCCAGCTTCGTTGATGTGGGAGAGGTCGATCATGATTTTCAGATCGTTACAGGCGCGGATCAGGCGTTTTCCGGCGTCGGTGAGGCCTTCGCCGGTGTCTGGGCCGGAGGGGAAAGCGAAGGGGACGCCGTGGCCGAAGATGGTGGGGCGGGACCAGACCGGGCCGAGCGAGCGCAGACCCAAGGCATGGAAGGCGTAGAGGTTATCGAGGTTTGCGTCGATGGCTTCTGCGCCCTCCATGTGCAGGATGCCGGCGATGGTGTTTGAGGCGAGGCAATCGCGGATTTGCGCGGTGGTGGTGCAGAGTTTGAATTGGCCTTTTGAGGCACGCTCCATCCACAGCATTTGGCGCGCCATCGACATGGCGACGGGCAGAGCCTCGGGCTCGGTGATCAGGGTGCCGGGGGGGAGGGAGAACGGCGGGTTTTCCATCTGCGCCATGTAGTCGGGGGCGTCGTGGGCCTCGGGCGAGGGAATGTAGATAGCGAAGAAACCAGCCTTGAAGCCACCCTTTTGCATCCGGGGCAGGTCGAGGTGGCCTTTGCCTTCACCGGTGAGCCAGATCGCTTCGCGGTTTTCGGGGTGATTGTGCAGGCGCAGCAGCAGGTCGTTGTGGCCGTCGAAGGTGGGGAACATTTTTTGGAAGCCTTTGTATTTTGGGCAAGCAGCTGGGGCGTTGCCCCAGACCCCGGGATATTTGAGCCAATGTGAAAATTGGCTTGGGGATGAGCTAGCCTTCGAGCATCCGGTCAGCGGAAGCGGCGAACAGGCTGCGGGCGTAGGGGGTTTGCATTTGGGCGGTGGCGAGGGCGTCGCGGGTCAGTTCTTCCACCGCTTTGCCATGCTGCATCACAAGGATGCGGTCGCACATGTGGTCAATCACGGCGAGGTCGTGAGAGACCATCAGGAAGGTGAGGCCGCGTTCTTGGCGGAGGCGACTGAGCAGGTTGAGGGTTTCGGCTTGGACGGAGGCGTCGAGGGCGGAGGTTGGCTCGTCGAGCAGCAGGATTTCCGGTTGCAGCATCAGGGCACGGGCGATGGCGACGCGTTGGCGTTGGCCACCCGATAGTTGGTGCGGGTAGCGGAAGCGGAAGTTGGGCGGCAGGCCCACGTCGGTGAGGGCCTTGGTGACGGCTTGGTCGGTGAGGGGCAGGCCGTGGATGGCGAGGGGCTCGGATAGGGTGCGGTCGATGGTGTGGCGGGGGTGCAGGCTGGCGTAGGGGTCTTGGAACACCATTTGCACTTTGCGCGAGAAGGCGCGGTTGTGGGTGATCGGTTGGCCGTTGATTTTTATGCTGCCGCCAGAGATTGGGGCGAGGCCGCAGATCGCGCGCAGGATGGTGGATTTGCCGGAGCCACTTTCGCCGACGAGGCCGAAGGATTCCTGGGCTTTGACATTGAGGGACACGTTTTCCACCGCGCGGACTTGGCGGCCTTGGGCGGAGAAGGTGACGGAGAGGTTTTCTATCTCGATGAGCATTATAGCGCCCAACTTGCGTCGCGGTCCAGGCTTGGCAGGGGTTCGCGCGAGCCGCCGATGCGGGGCAGGCAGTTCAAGAGGCCTTGGGTGTAGGGGTGTTTGGCGTGCATCAGGTCTTTCGCTGCAAGTTCTTCGACGACTTTGCCTTTATACATCACCAGCACGCGGTCGCAGAAGCGGGCGACGAGGCGGAGGTCGTGGCTGATGAAGATCAGGCCCATGCCGCGGGTTTTCACCAGGTTGTCGAGGATGGAGAGGACTTCGGCTTGCACGGTGACATCTAGGGCGGAGGTCGGCTCATCGGCGATCAGCAGGTCGGGGTTGGGGATCAGCATCATCGCGATCATCACGCGCTGGCCCATGCCGCCGGAAAGTTCGTGCGGATAGGCTTCCATCACCCGTTCGGGGTCGCGGATTTGCACGGCGTTGAGGGCGTCGATGGCTTTTGCATAGGCCTCGGATTTGGAGACTTTGTCGCGTTGGCGCAGGCCTTCGGTCAGTTGGCTGCCTACTTTCATCACCGGGTTAAGGGAATATTTAGGGTCTTGCATCACCATGGCGATGCGGGGGCCACGGAGGGCGCGCATCTGGGTTTCCGAGGCTTTGAGCAGGTCGATGCCGTCGAAGGTCATCTCGTCGGCCTCGATCTTGCCCGGTGGGCGGATCAGGCGCAGGACGGAGCGGCCTGTCATGGTTTTTCCGGAGCCGGATTCACCCACGATGCCGAGGCGTTCACGGTTTAGCTCGAACGACACACCGCGCACGGCTTCGACCCGGCCTGCTTCGGTGTCAAAGGTGACGCGGAGGTTTTTGACAGTTAGGAGGCTCATTTGCTGGCGCTTTTCGGATCGAGAACATCGCGGAGGCCATCACCCAGTAGGTTGAAGCCAAGGCTGACGATGAAGATGGCGAGGCCGGGCATGGTGGCGACCCACCATTGCTCGAACAGGAATTTGCGCCCTGCCGAGATCATCAGGCCCCATTCTGGCAGGGGGGGCTGCACGCCAAGCCCGAGGAAGCCGAGGCCTGCGGCGGTCAGGATGACGCCTGCCATATCTAGGGTGACGCGGATGATCACCGAGGGCAGGCACATTGGGATGACATGGCCCCAGATGATGCGGATGGGCCCGGCACCTTGCAGTTTGACAGCGGCGATGTAGTCGGAGTTGCGGACGGTGAGGGTTTCGGCGCGGGAGACGCGAGCGTAGGGGGGCCAGCTTGTGAGGGCAATGGCGAGGACGGCGTTTTCCATGCCGGGGCCGAGGACGGCGACCAAGGCCAGCGCGAGGATCAGTTTCGGGAAGGCGAGGAAAATGTCGGTGATGCGCATCAGGATGGTATCGACCCAGCCGCCGAAATAGCCTGCGACGGTGCCGATAACTAACCCTACCACCGGGGCGGTCAGGATCACCAGCAGCACGATGTAGAGGGTGATGCGGGAGCCGTAGAGGATGCGGCTGAGGATATCGCGGCCGAAATCATCGGTCCCTAAGATATTGCCGGGGGTGCCGGGGGGCAGCAGGCGGCGGGATAGTTCTTGCGTTATCGGGTCATGCGGGGCGAGGATGGGGGCGAAGATCGCGATGAAGATCAGGATGGCGGTGATCAAGAGGCCGATCATCGCGAGGGGGTTGCGGCGCAGGCGCAGCCAGCTCAGGTAAGACTGGCCGAGGCGGGATTGCATCCGCGAGGCGGGGTTGGGGTCGCGCAGCCATGTGGTGAGTGTGCTCATACCCGTGCCCTCGGATCGACGAGGCGGTAGAGCAGGTCTGACAGCATGTTAAGGCCGATATAGGCGATGCCGACGACGACGGTGCCGCCCAGAACCGCGGGCATGTCGGCGACCATCAGGGCGTCGGTGATATACGAACCTAGGCCCGGCCAGGCGAAGATGGTTTCGGTCAGCACCGCACCTTCCAAGAGGTAGGCGTAGCTGAGCGCGATCACGGTGATCAGCGGCACCATGACGTTTTTCAGCGCGTGGACCCAGATCACCCGGCGCTCTGGCATGCCTTTGACGCGGGCGGTGGTGATGTATTCCTGGCCAAGTTCATTTATCATAAAGCTGCGGGTCATTCTGCTGATATAAGCCATTGAGATATAGGCGAGAATCCCGGCGGGCAGGATGATGTGGGAAAACGCATTGGCGAACATGTCCCACCGGTTGTTCAGCGCGGTGTCCAAGAGGATCATGCCGGTGTATTGGGTGAGTTCAAAGTCGAGCGACATTTGGTAGCCTGCATCCAGCCGCCCCGGCCCGCCGACCCAGCCGAGTTGGCCGTAAAATAACAATAGCCCCATCAGGCCAAGCCAAAAAACGGGCATCGAATAGCCCATCAGGCCGATCAGGCGGGTGGATTGGTCGAAAAAGCTGCCGGGTTTGGTGGCGGCGATGACGCCAGCGGGGACGCCGAGCAGGACGCCCAGAATGGTGGCGAGGGTGGCAAGTTCCAAGGTGGCGGGGAAGCGTTGGCTGACTTCCTCCAGCACAGGCTCGCGGGTGCGGATCGAGGTGCCGAGATCGCCTTGCAGGGTGTTGCTGACATAGATGCCGAACTGCTTCCACAAAGGTTCGTTCAGGCCCAGACGCTCACGCGCTTCTTCCATCTGCGCTTCGGTGGCGCGCTCGCCGAGGATCGACAGCACCGGATCGACCGGGATCACATTGGAGATGAAAAACGTCACCATCAACAGGCCAAGAAAGGTGACAAACAGCGTGACAACCGTGCCGCCGATTTGGCGAAACAACGGAATCAGGCGCGAAGGCGGAGCGGGGGTGCTGGTCATAAAAAAACGGGCGGCCCCTTGCAGGGCCGCCCCGTGCCTTACTTGGTCACAAGCCAATACGCGGTCGAGTCAACCGCGCCACCGGTGTAGAAGCCCTTGACGTTGGCGCGCACGCCGGTCTGGCGGGCTTGCTGGAACATCACGATGAATGGTGCGGTTTCGCGGAATTTCTTCTGCAAAGCGGCGTACATTTCAACGCGTTTGGCTGGGTCTTGCTCCAACACGGCGGCTTTCGATTCCGCTGTCATCTCACCCGGATCGTAAGCGTTGCGCCAAGCCAAGTAGCCGGTGTTGTTGGCGGCATCCGAGTTGTCGGGGTTCTCGGCGAAGGTCGACGAGTTGGTGTTCGGATCGGGATAATCCGGCCCCCAGGTTTGCAGCGTGCCATCGTGCTGGCGGGCACGGTATTCTTTCAACTGCTCGGCGCCTTCGCCGACCGAAAGATCAACCTTGATGCCGGCTTGGCCGAAGGTGTTCTGGATCGACTGCGCCACATCCATCCGGTCAGCGGCGTTGCGGACTGACAACTTGATCACCGGGTCTTTGATACCGGATTCCGCGATCAGCGCCTTGGCTTTCTCGATATCCAAGGAATAGGGATTGTCATCCAGAGCGCCGAGATAGCCCGACGGCAGGAAGTTTTCATGCACCACAGCCGCGCCCTTCATGAAGGTGTCGGCCATGCCTTGGTAATCCACCGCCCAGCGCATCGCGTCAAGGAACTTGGCGTTCTTGTAGTTTTCGTTCTTCTGGTTGAACGACAGATAATAGATCTGACCGCCAACGTCTTCTTGGATCACCACATCCGCATTGCCAGCCATGCCCGCGACATCCACTGGGGTCAGGGTGCGGGCAACGTCGATATCACCTTTTTCAAGCTGCAACCGCTCGGTCGCGGCTTCTGGCACATGGGTCATGAAGACCTTGGCCATCTTGGCATCGCCGCGCCAGTAGCCGGGGCGCATCTCCAGCACATAGCCTTCGTTCGGCTTGAAGGATTTGAGCGTGTAAGCGCCCGAGCCTGCCGAATGGGTTTTCAGATATTCATTGCCAAGGTCCGAGACGCCATCGGTGACGACTTCGTTGGCCTTGACAACATCAGCATCGACGATAGAGGCCACACCCGCAGTCAAGCAGTTATAGAGGAAAGTCGGCGCGTAGGGTTTATCAACCTTGATGGTCAGCGTATCGCCCGCGCCAGTGATCATCGCATCGACGGTTTCTGCCGTCCACCCGAACTGGTTCAGGATAAACGCCGGGGTTTTGTTCAGCTTGACCGCGCGTTGCAGCGAATAGGCGGCAGCTTCTGCGGTTACCGGATTGCCGGATGAGAAGGTCACGCCAGCCTTCATCTTGAACGTATAGGTCAGGCCATCTTCGGCCACCGACCAGCTTTCAGCCAGACCGGGTTCGGTTTGCAGCGTGGTTGGGTTGATTTCAACCAGACCGTCATAGGTGTTGTTGACCACGTCGAGGCCGGAGAACTCATAGGCCTCATGCGGGTCCAGCGACACGATATCGTCGATGGCCCCCGCCAGCACCAGCGTATCGGCTGGGGTTTCGGCCATAAGGGCAGCGGGGGCGGTGCCCAGCATCAAAGCCGCAATCGCAACAGCGCCCACGCGGCGCAGCGTCGGTTCAAGTAGCATGACAAACTCCCTGTTTTATCATCGTTTTTTCATTGCCGTCCCGAGTCTCTTTGAGCCTTGGGGTGTTTCCTGACCGATTGGGCAACTTTCATACGGGCTTGTCAACAGCGGCTTGCGGCGTGAAACTGGACAGTGCGGGCAGTTTCACGGGCAGATGGGTAAAATGTCAGACTTTTCAATCTTCGACGGGCACAATGATCTGCTCTCCTGCCTGTGGGCAGAAAAATCCTTCTCGGGTGAGGCATTTTTTGACGGACGCGATGGCGACCTTGATCTGGCGAAATGCCGTGCAGGCGGCTTTGCGGGCGGGTTTTTCGCAGTTTGGGTGGGCGGAGAGCCGGGAACCGGGCCTGATCCGATGGCAACGTATCGGGAATTTCCGGCGATTGATGCCGCGCGGGCAGAGCGGCAGACGCTGGAGCAGATTGCGATTTTGCTGCGGATGCAGCGCGCGCGGCCAGATGCGATCCGGCTGTGCCGCTCGGTGGCCGAGATCGCCAGCGCCCGGGCCGCAGGAGCGATTGCGGCGATCCTACATATTGAAGGCGTTGAGGGGATTGCCGCAAATCTGGACGCTTTGCATGTTTTCTACGCGGCAGGCCTGCGCAGCCTTGGTCCGGTGTGGAGCCGCCCGAACATTTTCGGCCATGGCGTGCCGTTTAACTGCCCTGCCAGCCCGGATACCGGGCCGGGGCTGACCGAGGCGGGGCTGCGGTTGGTGCAGGAATGTGACGCCTTGGGAGTGCTGCTGGACCTGTCGCATCTGAATGAGGCCGGGTTTTGGGATGTGGCGCGGGTGTCTCACAAACCGTTGGTCGCCACCCATTCCAACGCCCATGCGGTGACGGCTTCGACCCGCAACCTGACCGACAAACAGCTTACGGCAATCAAGGCCAGCGGGGGATTGGTGGGGTTGAACTACGGCTGCGGCTTCATCCGGCAAGACGGGGTCAAGAACCCGAGCACAGGACCCGAGGATATGTTGCGTCACCTTGACCACCTGCTGGCGCATCTGGGCGAAGACGGCGTGGCTTTGGGGTCGGATTTCGACGGCACGATGATCCCGGATTTCATCAGCGATGCCAGTGGCTTGCCAAAGCTGACGGCGGCAATGGAGGCGCATTGCGGCGCGGCTCTGACCGAGAAGCTGTGCTGGGGCAACTGGCAGGGTTTGTTGGCACGGGTGATCGGCTGAAGCCAAGACTGCCGAGAACACGACTGCGCTTTGGTCATCCTCTCTGCTCAAATATCCCGGGGGTGAGGGGGCTGGCCCCCTCTGCAAGGTCAGACGTGCGTGATGTTCTCGGTCATCTGCCAGATCAACCGCCCGATTTCCGGGAAAGCCTGCGGATGGGTCTGTGCCATGCCTTGCCCTTGGGTCGTCAGCACAACGATCAATGGTTTGCGGCCTTCGGCTTGCAACCGCGCCATGTCGTGCTTGAACCAAGAGGTTTTGGCATCGCCGGTCCACAGGTTATGCCCGGCCTTTGACCAGATTTGAACGTCCTCCGGCAGATCGCCACCGAGATATTCCGTCAGTTGATAGGCCGGGTTTGCAGCGTCGGCGCTGGCTTTGTCGCGCCGCAAGATCGCTTGCGCGCGGGCTTTTGACGGCGGCGACAGCGGCAGGGTGCCGTCGAACAACTCCCACAGCAGCCGTGCGGCGGCGAGGGGGGTGAGGCGGTTGAGATGCGCGCCCTCGGCCCCTGCAAACTGCGCCTCGCGCCCGTAACGGGTGTCGTCCATCAACTTTTGCGCGATGCTGCAGCCCTGCCATTCCTCCCAGCCCAGCGCCCAGAAGAAGCGGTTGAGCCGTTCGCGCTTGTTGACCCAATCAAGATATTCCGCGCCATGCAACAAGGTGTCACCGGTGGTGCCGGTGATCAGGTCGATGGCGTAGTTGGTAGCCCCATTCGACGACCAGCGGATCATGTCGCGCAAGGCCCGATCCATCTCGCCATGCGGAGCGATGCGGGCGTCTTCCAGCAGCGCAAGCGCGTGGATCAGGTGGAAAGTTTTCACCAGCGAGCAGGGATAGACCAGACTATCACCGCGATGGGCAAAGCCTTCAGGGCCGTCGGTACCTTGGGTGATCAGAACAAGGCCGAAGCTTTCAGGATCAAGCCCCTGTGCTGCGTGCAGGCGCATCAGCGCCGAGGTGATGCTGGCCCCCAGCGCCGACCAATCCGGGGTTTCGGTGAAGAACATGGCCGACCTCCTGTTTTGCCGCAGCTTAGGCGGCGGGGGGCGGAAAGAAAGCCCGCAAACACGCGCTTGCATGGCTTGATCTTCGGGCCTGTGATCGGTTAGCCACAACGGATGATCCGCTTTGCCCGCCAGTTTACCCAAAACGTGTTGGTGCTGCTTTTGGCAGTCGCCTTGGCTGTGTTGGGCTTTGGCCACCGCATGGCGCTGCACGATCCGGTCGATTTAAGCGCGTATGCGATGCCGGACGGGACCCTGCCGGAACTGTGCCACGATGGCGGCACGCCGGACCACGGCCGGAAAGATCAAGCCCCCTGCCCGGTCTGTCGGATCATCGCGGCGGTGGAACTGCCGCCGGTCATCACCCTGCCCTCGGTGCAACTGGAACCTGTCGCCGTGGTCTGGCCGGATGTGGCCTTGGCAGATGTCAGCACCCACATGCAGCGCGCGCCGCCTGCGCGGGGGCCGCCGACTGTCCTGATCTAAGCGCAACCTGCGGGCTCTGCCCGTTTCCTTGGCTTTTTTCTGGGATGATCCCTTATGTCTGACACTTCTGCTGCGCCTTCGGGCGTCAACAAACTCTACTTCGCGGTCTGGCGCTGGCACTTTTACGCCGGGCTTTATGTGATCCCTTTTCTGATCATGCTGGCCGTCACCGGGATTGTGATGGTCTGGTTCACCGCCATCGCCCCGGAATATGGCGAGCGTCTGGTGGTTGCGCCGCAGGCGCAAACCCTGAGCATCACCGATCAGGCCAGCGCTGCACTAGCGACCCATGCCGAGGGTAAAATCGGTCAATATATCGCGCCGCATGATGCGGCGACCCCGGCAATTTTCCGCGTCGATCTGGCAGACAGCCAGCGGATGATCGCTGTAGACCCCTACACGGGGGCCGTGCTGCGCGACATCAAGAATGGCGCAACATGGTACACCTTGGCCAATGACATCCACGGCACGCTGCTTATCGGCGATCTGGGCGATCGGCTGGTGGAGATTGCAGCCTCGCTGGGGTTGCTGCTGGTGATCACCGGACTGTATCTGGTCTGGCCGCGCAATGCGGCAGGTTTGCGCAGCCTTCTGCTGCCGGATTTACGCGCCAAGGGGCGGGCTTGGTGGAAATCTTTGCATGGCGTGCTGGGGTTCTGGATTTCGCTGGGGCTGGTGTTCTTCCTGATCTCGGGCCTGTCTTGGGCGGGGATTTGGGGCGAGAAATATGTGCAGGCTTGGTCGACATTTCCGGCGACGAAATGGGACAATGTGCCGCTGTCGGATAAGCGGCATAAGGACATGAACATGACCGCCGATGACACTGTACCTTGGGGGTTAGAGCAGACACCGATGCCTGCGTCAGGCTCGGATGCCGGTGTGACGGGGCTTGCGATGGGGGTTCCGGTTAGCTTGGAAAACATTGTGGCCCTGGGGCGTACGATTGGCTTTCAGGGTCGCTTTCAGGTGGCTTTACCTGCCGATGACGGCGGCGTCTGGACCTTGAGCCAAGATTCCAACAGCTATGACGGGCCTGATCCCACCGCTGACCGCACCGTGCATATCGACCAATACACCGGCAAGATTTTGGCCAGCGTGGGGTTTGCCGATTACGGATTGGCGGCGAAGTCGATGGCGGTGGGCATCGCGCTGCACGAGGGGCAGTTGGGGCTGTGGAATGTGGCGCTTAACATCGCGTTTTGCGGGGTCGTGGTGTTTGTCTGCGCAAGCGGCGTGGTGATGTGGTGGAAACGCCGCCCGATCGGTGTGCTGCGGTTGGCAGCACCCACGATGCCTGCGGGTGTTCCATTGCGCGGTGTGGCGGTGATAGCCTTGGTGCTGGGGGTGGCGTTTCCAATGCTGGGGCTGACGCTGGCAGCGGTGCTGCTGGTGGATTTTGTGGTGTTGCAGAACCTGCCCAAGGTGAAGCGCGCGTTCAGTTGACGCATCGGTCGCGGCGGCGATTTCCTGCCGCGACCACGCTCTGGCAAAGGCGTTGGCTTCGTGGCAGGGTAGCGGCTGCGGAGGGTCTTCATGTCAAAAATCATCATTTCCTGTGCGATCACCGGGTCGATCCACACGCCGTCGATGTCGGAATTTCTGCCCGTGACGGCGGCGCAGATTGCAGCGCAGGCGATTGAGGCATCCGAGGCGGGGGCGGCGATTTTGCACCTGCACGCGCGGGTGCCGGAAACCGGGCGGCCCTCCAGCGATCCGGCGCATTGGGCGGGGTTTCTAGAGGCGATCAAGGCGGGGTGCGATGGCGTGGTGAACATGACCACGGGTGGGTCGGCGGTGATGAACTTGGCGCAGCGGCTGGCGGCTCCGATGCAGTTTCGGCCCGAGATGTGCAGCTTGAACATGGGGTCGATGAATTTCGCTTTGTATCCGATGGCGGCGAAGATCACCGCGTGGAAATACGACTGGGAAAAGCCTTTTTTGGAAGGATCAGACGATCTGGTGTTCAAGAACACCCCGCGCGATATAGCGTTTGTTTTGAACGAGATGGGCGCGCAACGCGGTGCGCGGTTCGAGTTTGAATGCTATGATGTCAGTCACCTGTATATGCTGAAGCATTTCGTGGATCGCGGGGCTGTGCAGGCCCCGCTGTTCATCCAGTTTGTGTTTGGTGTGCTGGGCGGCATGGCGGCGGACCCCGATATGCTGATGCTGATGAAGCGCACGGCGGATAGGCTGTTCGGCGACAGCTATCAGTTTTCTGTGCTGGCGGCGGGGCGCAATCAGATCCCGATGGCCGCGATGGCGGCGGCGATGGGCGGACATGTGCGGGTGGGGTTGGAAGATAATCTTTACCTGTCGAAAGGCGTGCTGGCACGGTCCAACGCCGAACAGGTGCGGCAGATCCGGGGCATCGTGGAAGCGCTCGGGCGGGTTGTCGCCTCAGCCGCTGAGGCGCGGGCGATGCTGGGGCTGAAGGGTGTGGCAGAGGTGGCGTTTTGATCGGCTATCGTTTGGCTGTAGCGGCGGATGTGGCATTGATCCATGCGCTGCTCTCAGAGATGGCTGAGGCAGAGGGCGGGGTGATTGGCGGCGGCACCGAGGGATTGTTGCAGCACGGCTTTGGGCCAGAGCCGCGGTTTCGGGTGGTGCTGGCAGAGGAGCATGGCGTGACGCTGGGATTTTGTCTGTTCCTGCCGGAATATTCCAGTTGGCGCGGCGCGATGGGGCTGTTTGTGCAGGATGTGTATCTGCGCCACGCCGCGCGCGGCAAGGGGATGGGGCGGGGCTTGCTGGCGGCGGCTTTGGCCGAAGCGCAGGATTGGCAGCCGGCGTTCATGGCGTTGATGGTGAAGCGCAGCAATGTTCTGGCGGTTGGATTTTACCAAACTTTGGGCTTTGCTTTGCGCGATGCCTCGGACCCATTCATACTTGAGGGAGAGGGCCTAACGGCCCTGATGCAGCCATGATCACAGTGTTTGACGATGCGCAGCGGGCGCATGATCCGCAGTTTTTCTTGTCTTCCGGCGCGCGCAAAGCCTGCCCCGAGCAGCCCGCGCGGGTAGATGCTTTGCTGGGCGCAGTGCGGCGGATGGCGGGTGCGGTGGTGCAGGCGCCGGATGCCGGATTGGCCCCGATTTTGGCGGTGCATCCGCAGCGATATGTGACGTTCTTGCAGGGGATTTATGAGCGGTGGCAACGGATTGAGGGCGCCTCGGCTGAGGTGATCCCAAACGTGCATCCGGCCAGCCGTTCGGACGGCTATCCGCTGTCAGCGGTGGGTCAGGCGGGATTTCACATGACCGATACCTCGTGTTCGATTTCGGCGCAGACTTGGGGTGCCGCCTACGCTTCGGCGCAAACAGCGGTGCATGCGGCGGATTTGGTGTTGGGTGGCGAGCGGTCGGCTTACGCGTTGTGTCGACCGCCGGGGCATCATGCTTTTGCGGAACTCGCAGGCGGCTTTTGCTATCTGAACAACTCGGGGATTGCGGCGCAAAGGTTACGCGATGCCGGGCGACGGGTGGCGATTTTGGATGTGGATTTGCACCACGGCAACGGCACCCAAGGCATGTTCTACGCGCGCGGCGATGTGCTGACGGTGTCGTTGCACGCCCATCCAGAGCGGTTTTATCCGTTCTTTTGGGGCTATGAGGGCGAGTTTGGCGAAGGGGATGGCGTGGGTGCCAACCTGAACCTGCCTTTGACGCGTGGCACCGAGGATGCGGGGTTCTTGGGCGCGCTGGCGCTGGGCATTGAAAAGGTTCAGGCATGGGGCGCGGATACATTGGTGCTGGCGCTGGGCTTGGATGCGTTCGAGGGCGATCCGTTTGCCGGGCTGATGGTGACCACGCCGGGTTTTGCCGCGATTGGGCGGGCGGTGGCGGCGATGGGGCTGCCTGTGGTGATCGTGCAGGAGGGCGGGTATTTATGCCCGGAGTTGGGGGATAATCTGGAGGCGGTGTTGCGGGCCTGGTAACGCTCGACGCTCCCTTACGGGCGCTTCTTGCTATAGCGATAAGGCCTGACAGGGGCGCAGAGCGGCGGGTCAGGCTGGGATTTCGGTGATCGTATTGTCTGCACTGAGTGCGTAGAACGCGTCTTGTGCGACGGAGAGTTTATGACTGTCAACCTCGGACAGGCCCGCCCATTGCGCCCGGATCACCCGGCTGACGACAGCGTGGGCGACGATGATTTTAACCGGGGTGGGATCGGATTGGATGTCGTGCAGCGCGGCTTGCAATCGGGCGGCGAAGATCGCGTAGGTTTCGCCATCGGGGGAGTGGAACCACCACGCCTCGGGTGCCACAGAGGCGCGCAGGCCGGGGTGGGCAGTGTCGATCTCAAGGTCGGTTTTGCCATCCCATGATCCCATGCCGATTTCCATCAGGCGGGGGTCGAGGGTGATCGGGGCGTGACCGAGTTCGGCGGCGATCAGGCGGGCAGAGTGGTACGCGCGGCCTAACGGGCTGGCGAAGATGCGGAAATCGGCCAAGTTCAGGCTGGCAAGGCGGCGGCCCATCGCAGTGGCCTGCGCTTGCCCCATTGCGGTGAGGTTGCTGTCAACCTGCCCCTGGCGGCGGCCGATGGCGTTAAACTCGGTCTGGCCGTGGCGGCAGAGGTAGATCATGCCCAATCGCCCAGCAGGATGTTGCGGGTAACCTGCTCGACGGGTCGTTCGCGGGCGATCAGGCCCGCCACCCATTCACAGGAGGCCGCGTTGAACACCGCCCCGCTGCCCCGACGATATTCAGCCATGCAGCCGTTGCCACGGGAGGCGCGGGCGAGGTTTTCCGGGGTGAGGCCACCGTAAAGCCGCAAAGCGAGGTCTTCAGCGTCGCCCGTCCCGATGAAGAGGTCGCGGTCTTGTGGGCCTGTCGCGTGCGACAGCGTGGTGGCGGGAGAGAGGCCTACGATCGTAAGCGCGCCTTGCAGACCCGCGTTTTCGGCAGCGAAGGGCAGGCCGTGGGTCATGGTGTAGTCGATGCCATCGACCTCATAGCCGAAGATTTTTGAGGCCGCGCCCAGCACGTCGCCATAGCCGAGGCCAGAGCCTTTCAACGCCCAATGTTCGGGGCGGTAGATTGCGAAACCACCCGAACCGTGGGCGGCACAGCGGCTCCATCCGGCGTAGACGCCTGCCGATCCGGTCAGTCCCATGCTGGAAGTGGCGGGGCGGTTGATGGCGGGATGGTCCCAGTAGCTGGTCAGGCGGTTGGTCTGGGCCAAGGGATCGGCGGTCTCAGCCGTGGTTTTGAAACAGGTTTGGGTGGTGAGGTCGTCGGAGAGCCGTATCTGCCAGAAGAAATTTCCGGCAAAGCGGGCGAGGCGGCCGCCTTGATCCAGCCATGCGTCGAGATGGTCGCGCATCTCCCATGCCCAGTATTCGTCATGGCCCACGATCAGCACGCGGTCGTAGCCGTTCAGCGCAGCGGGGTCGCGCTGCAGGTCGTGTTGGGTGGTATAGTCAAGGGCGATATTTTGCGCCTCGCACCAGTGGGCGAACGGGCGCTCAAACGCGGCCCAGCCGGAGGAGGCGTATTTCTTCGAGATGCCTTTGGCGCGGGCGTAGTCCATATGCGGGTAGCGCGGCTTGGTCAAAAGCGGCGAGGCGTGCGGGATGCGGGGGGCGTCATTGGGCCAAGCGACAAAGCCCTTAGCCCACGGTCGCTGGGTGCTGACATGCGGGGCGAAGTCGCCTTTGGCGGGGCTGGTCAGGCCTTGGTAGTGGTTCGAGCCTCCCCAATCGTTGTAGGCGCACCACGTACCCGTTGCCAGCAGCATCAGGGTTTTTGCGCTCGGCATCAAGGGCTTAAGCACAAACAGGCCTTGCGACGAATGGCCGGGAATGGTGACAGTGAGGGTATAGACACCGCTTTGCCAATCATCGGGGATGGTCAGGCGCAGGGCTTTGGGCCAATGGCAGCCGTTCTCGGATGCGTCAAACGGGGTGGTGGCGAAGCTGATTTTCAGCGTGGTTTTCAGCACGCTTTCGGGGTTCAGGCCTTCACGTGCGATGGTCAGCTGTGCCTCAGATGCGCTGGACATCGCGTGTAGGATCAGGATCTCGCCGGGGCTGTAGGACAGGGCGGAGCTGTATATCCAGACCTGCGGGCGCGCACGATCATCGCTGGCGGTCTCGTAATAATGCCCAGTCACCGCATCGCCGTCATCGGTTGGTCCAGCGGTGAAAAAGCCTTTCAGCATTGCGCCATCCGGGAGGCGATATCCAACATCCGGTTGGAAAAGCCCCATTCATTGTCGTACCAACCGAACACCCGCAGCATGCCGCCGCGTGTTACGCGGGTCTCTGGCAAAGCCATCACGATGCTTTCGGGGCGGGCGCGCAGGTCGGTTGAGACAAGCGCTTTCATGGTTGAACCGATCACCCCGCCTGCCCCGGTCAGCGCCGCATTGACCTCGGCCACCGTTGTCGCGCGTTCGGTCATCACCGCCAGATCAACGGCGGACACCGAAGCGGTTGGCACGCGGACCGCCGAGCCTTCAATCCGGCCGGCGATCTGCGGCAAGACCTGATCCAGCAGCCGCTGCGCTGAGGTGGTGGTCGGCACCATTGACAAAGCGGCGGCACGCGAACGGGCAAAGTCGGCGGCGGGCGCGTCCACCGTGGGCTGACTGCCGGTATAGCAGTGAATCGTGGTCATCGAGCCTGTCACTACTCCCCAATTCTCATGGATCAACCGGGTCAAGGGAGCCAAAGCGTTGGTGGTGCAAGAGGCATTGGAAACGATCTGCTGGGTAGCGAGTTGCGCCTCATTCGCGCCCAAAACCACGGTCAGGTCAGCAGCTTTTGATGGCCCCGAGATCAGCACTTTGCGGGCACCGCCGCGCAGGCCGCGCGTGGCCATTTCGCGGGCATCCGCACGGCCCGTACATTCCAGCACCACATCAACGCCCTTCAACGCAAGGCTGGAAATATCGGGCGTGCGATGCAGCGGGATCGACAGGCCGTCGATCACCAAACTGGTGCCGTCAAGGCTGACTTGCCCCGGCCAAGGCCCAAAAACCGAGTCGAATTCAAACAGATAGGCGCACATCTCGGGTGCAGCGATGTCGTTGATGCCGACAATCTTTGTACCCGGAGCCGCCCCCTTCAGCGCTGCACGCAAGACCGAGCGGCCAATGCGACCAAAGCCATTGATGAACAGGTTCATGGGCTTGCCCTTTCTGACGATTGGGCCAAGTCAGATCACGGGTTCGGGCGTCGATCAATGGGGGCGACGGGGTTTTGATCAAATAATTGGCGCGCCCGGGGTGACAAAGAAGCGCTCCGCGCGGGAGTATTTCAAAAAGAGCAAGGGCTAGGGGCGTTGGCCGCCGGTGGCTTCGGTGATCTGGTCAGCGCTGGCGCGCACAAGGCTGCCAAAACGGGTGGCGTCGGACAGGCCCAGGCGGAAGGTGGGGCCAGCGATGCTGATGGCGGCGACTGGTTCGGCGAAGGCGTTGAAGATCGGGGCAGCAACACCGCGCATGCCTTCGGCGCGTTCCTGATCGTCGATGGCAAAGCCGCGCTCGCGGGTGCGAGCGAGGTCGCGACTTAGGCTTTCCGGGCTGGAGAGCGAGAGGGTGGTGGCGCGGGTCATGCCTTTGCGTTGCAGTATTTCTTCTGTCTTTTCCGTTGCATACCACGCCAACAGCGCCTTGCCGGGGGCGCAAAGATGCATCAGCCCGGTGCTGCCGGGGGGGAAGAAAGCGCGCAGATCGGCGGTGGCTTCAACTTGGGCAAGAAACAAGACCTCGCCCGCAGCCTCAATGCCAAGGCTGACGGTTTCGCCGGTGGCGTCGCGCAAAGCCTCCATCGGGGCGCGGGCGCGTTCGGTGATTTTGGTGCGCTTCAGAAAGGCCGACCCGGCGCGGAAGGTGCCAGGGCCGATGTGCCAGACTTGGCCGGGGTCTTCGGCCTCGACCATGCCGTGACCTTGCAGCGTGACAAGAGCGCGGAACACCGTGGCGACGGGCAACGCGCTGCGTTCGGCGAGTTCCGACAGGGTCATGCCCGTGCTATCCGCCAGCAGTTTCAGCAGACCAAGCGCGCGGTCAAGCGCTTGGACGGTGTTCTGCTCGGTCTTGTCGGTGGTGGATCTTGGGCGGCCGCGCAGGCGGGGTGGGTTCGACATGGGACGGCCCTTCTGCGCGGCACCGCAGCGGGGCCGGAGTGAAAATAGGATGCAGATGCAGCGTAGCATGGATTGTGGCGTTGAAAAAAACTTTCGACTCTTGCGCGACAGGTGGTGGAGGTTTGGGTTTTCGGTAGATCTGCGCGCGGATCAGCAAGAAGACCGCAGATAGATTTCAGCGGTTTAGAGCTGGGCTATGACATTCCGGCGCTGCCGCGGCCGGGGATGGGGGGGGGCGGCGGGGGGTGTGCCCTGTCTGCTGCTGGATTTGGAGGCGTTGGAGCGCAGTATCGTCAACATGGGTGCGCGGGCTTTGGGATTGAGGGGGAGTGAGGCAGTTGTGGAACTGGCGAGGGCGATTGAGGCGACGGAGCGGCCGCGGTTTACCGGGGTGCTGGCCTATCAGGCGGCGATGCTGCATCTGACTTCGTTTGCGGATCGCAAGCCCGCGATTGAGGCGGCGGTGGCTTAGGTTCGTGCGCTGTATCGGCGCTGCGGGGCAAGGGGTATTGAAGGCCTGTCCACGCGTGGACAGGGGGTGCGCTACATACAGATCAATGGGTTACAGATTAGCGTTCAGGAATTGTTAAGCTTTTGGCCAGGCTGATAGCTTGGCAGGTGGGACGGCATCTGTCGGGCGTTGGCGCGCATTGAAGCTTGATCGGGGGCGTTTTGCGGGGGCGGTTTACGGTTGCAGCATCAGGATCAGGCATAGGTCAAAGCGGGGCAGCGTTGCGCTGAAACGCAAAGCGCTGGCTGTCGCTTGCGCCGAACCAACGTCCGATAGTTCTGCTTTTGAGAAAATCTAAGCCGCTGTCCGTGGCGGTTGCCAGTTCATGTGACTGCCTGATGCCGCAATGTGCAAACCGCCAGCATGGCGGTGCCGCCGAAAAACAAAACGCCCAAGCAAAGCTTGAGCGTTTCGTACTCCATACGACCACCCGGTAAGGGGGCAGTAAGTATTTCTTAGTTAGCTGCCGCGCCACCGTTAGTGTTCGAGCTGGAGTTGCTGTCGTTCGACAGAAGCGCGCCAACAACCACGACGCCAGCAATGACAGCCCAGAGCGGAGTAGCCGAGGACGAGCTGCTTTCTTCGACGACGACGGGAACAGGCTCAACGATCGGGTCAACAATCCCGCCAGCGAAAGCTGCCGAGGAAGCCAGAACAAGCGCGGAACCAAGTGCGAACGAGGTGATTTTTTTCATTGGAAATACTCCGGTTGGATGGACGGTCTCAGCAACCATACAGTGAGAAGGGGTAAAAGAAAAGTCTGACACAAGAGAAATCAGCCATCTTTTCGCTCAACCGCGGCATATCCGACACCCTGCGACACCCATTGCCGCGATTTGCTTATAGAACCAGCAGAATCGAACCAATATCGGTTAAGAATCGTGCCAATATCAGCTGTGCAGGCCTCGGCTATGGCATTTCCGACGGCGGCATCCCGCTCAACCGTGCAGGTGAATACATGCCGAATCGTCGTATCAGTGCCGTCAATGTCGTAATAGCTGCGCTGATGCGCGGCCCCTGCGCGCAAGGCCGCAGGGCTGGGCGCATCGGCGGACATCAGATCGCGGCCAATGCCACGCGTGCCAATCAAAATACCATTGCGCAAAAACACTTGCGCACCACCCTTCGAGGCATAGATCGTGACGCCGTCGCGTTGGCTGATCTGCGACATAGGGAATTTGATACCGCGTGACACCAGCGTCAGCCAGATCTGCGGTGCGCCAGCGGCGGGTTTGACTGCTGGCGACGCCGTTGGCCCCAGCAACTTGCTGGCTGCGGTTTTTACTGCCGCCGCATTGCAGGCGGCGAGCGAGACGACTGCGGCTAAGGTCAACAGGCTGCGGCGCAAGATCATCTCCAGAACCGCCCCCAGGCGGCGTCAAGGTCGGTTTCCTGATATTGCCGGACCGTGTCATACAGCCGGCCATCGACATCCAATCGCGCGCCACCATCGCGCAACAACGGCCGCACTGTCACTTTCGATACCTTTTGCGTCTGCCCCCCGGTGAAGAAGCTCATCGGCAGCGAAATGCGGATGCCTTTGTCGAACGAGCCTTCGCCATAGGTGTCAAACGGCACATCGGTCAAGGTGGCGAAAGCGCCGACTTTGATGCCATTGGCAAATTCGCGGTCGAGCGCAAGCGTTGCACCATAATCGCCGGCAAGGTAGCGGCCAACGTCCAACTGGGCGTGATAGCCGCCGCCGAAGCTGTAATAGCCCGAGATATGGCCGGTGACGATGCTGTAATCCCGAAAGCCGAACAACTGATCATAGTCGCGCTGTTGCACATAGTTGATCTCGGCCCCCAGAGCATAGGGCTTGTCGGGTTGTTGCCAGAGCAATTCGCCCGAGATGCCGCCATACATCCGCTCCAGATAGCCCACGGTGATACGGCTATAAAGTTCGGGGGCAGGCTTGGCATACCAAGCCAGCGTTAGCCGTTCAACGGCAGGGTCGCCCTCAAGCGTGTAAAGGTTGGAATCGCTGCGGACATGCGGCAGTTCGCTGTTTGACGGGAAGGTCGATCGCTCAATCCCCTTGTAAATCGGCTTGGCGATAGAGGTCGAAATCACCCATCCGGGGGCAATATCATAGCGGGCGGTCAGGCGGATGCCGACATTGGCTTGCAGAGGCTGGCCGGGATCAAACAGGCTGGTGGCGACATAGGGGGCAAGGCCCCATTTGAAGCGCGGATACAGCCCGTTGGTGCGGATGGCACCTTCCGGCAGGGCTGCGGCCACGGGCAGGATCTGCACGCGTTGATCCATCGCGAGGTCTGCACCGGGGGCAAATTCCAGTGCCTCAAGATCGGCGCGACGGATCACGACGTTTGACAAAGGCACGCCCTGCGCCATGGCAACGATTTCAAAGCTGGACACCGAGGCGGGCATGGTGGCGGCCAGTGCGCGGGCGGTGCGGCCAATGGCTTGCGGCGCGTTGTCCAGCCGGGTGTTGCGGATGCGCAGATGCACGCGATTTGCGCTGATCGCCATGCTTTCGATTGTGATGCCGTCGCGCGCGAGGATGGCTTGGGTCTGATCGCGCATCGCAGTTTGGGTGCCACGGTCGGTGACCCAGTTCGGCCCCCAGCTTTTGGCGGCAGCACTTGCAGTGACGGGCAGCGGGCCGGGGCCACTGGAGCCGCCGCGCGGGTTTTTGAATGGGTCGAGCGCCAGTTGCACCGAAAAGCCGATCTTGGAGCCGTAGAGCGAATATAGGCCCAGCCGGATGTTGGCTTTGGTGGTGTATTCGACGCCGAAGTTGAACGGAGAGTTATGCTCAAACGTGGCGCGGTTCTCGGCTTCTTCGACATAGGCGTCAGAGGAATACTCGGCCTTGAGCGACCATTGCTCGTTCACCTTCCACTCAACCCCGGCGAAGGGCGCCATCTCACCCCGGAACCATTGCCCGGTGCGCAGAGTGCCGCCCTCGCCGAAATCGACCTTCGGGCGGTCGCCAAACGGCGAGCCGATGCTGCCGTAGCTGCCATAGCGACCCCAACCCAAGCCAGCTGTGACTTTCACGCGGTCGCCGAAGGTCTTGGTGGCGGCGATATATTCGCCCGACTGCACGCCGGTGCCGATGATGTCTTGCAGACCGACGGTGATCGCCGGGATATAGCGGCCTTCCGAGGTCAGCTGATAGCGCACATCAAAGCTGCGGTCGGAATAGGTGGTGATGCCATCTTCCGGCGGGTTGAACCAGTCTTTCACCGAGGAATAGCGAAAGCTGCCGGAGAGGCGCGGCGTGATCTGGAATGACAAAGTGGTGCGGCCAATCGGGCCGAATTGCGATTTCACCGCTGATAGCGTGCCGTCGCTTTGCTGCTCGCCCGAGGGCATGTCGATCAGGCCGGTGACGCCGGAAAACCCAAGGCTGGGGCGCATTTCGGCTTGCACAGGCAAAGCAAATACACCGCAGAGCCCGCACAAAACCAGATATTTTGATCGCGTCATGCCTGCCAACCCCACCCTGTGCGCCCAGTAGTTTGGACACCTTGCCTTATTGATAGGCGAAATTTTTTGCAAACACCATCAAAGCGACAGTAAAATAACGTCCATGTGGTGTGGATGCCGATGCCGTTTGGCGATACTTCCCGCCGCGGTTGCGACGAGAATTTTCCGCGCGGCGATGCGCAAACCCATGCTCCACAGGGCGCAGACTGCTCAGCCATGCACCAAGGTCAGGCGCCGTTGATCGGGGACTTTCTCGGCAGCGACATGAACCTCGTCTTCGCCGGTCCAGAATTGATCGAAGATTTCAATGGTAGGCTGATAGGCCGTTTGCTGATCAATCATGATCTTGCGAATGCGTTCCACATCGTTGCGGTCGCAGGCCTGTGCCAGTTGCACGAGGGCTGCGGACAATTCGTCCAGCGGCTGACGGCGTTCGGTGGCCGACATGATGCGGGGGTGGCTGGTGGATTTCGGATCATTGCCGATCAGCAATTCCTCATGCAGCTTTTCGCCGGGGCGCAGTTTGGTGAACACGATGCCGATCTCGCCCTTGCCGGGTTTTTCCACCACGGGATCGGTGAATATGATCGGCTTAAGCCCATGCAAACGCGCCATTTTCGCGGCAAGTTCAGTGATCAGAACTGGATCGCCCATATCCAGCACGAAGACCTCGCCCCCCTGCGCCATAGCCCCGGCCTGGATCACCAGTTGGGCAGCTTCGGGGATGGTCATGAAGAAGCGGGTAATCTCGGGATGGGTGACGGTGATCGGGCCGCCAGCTTCAATCTGGCGGCGAAACAGCGGAATAACTGAACCGGATGAGCCCAGCACATTGCCAAACCGGACCATGGAAATCGTGGTGCCAGCGTTACGCGGCGCATCGGCAAGCGATTGGCAGACCAGTTCGGCCAAGCGTTTCGATGCGCCCATGATATTGGTCGGGCGCACCGATTTATCCGACGAGATCAGGATGAATGATTTTACCCCGGCGGCAATCGCGGCTTCGGCCAAAGTGGCGGTGCCGAACACGATGTTGCGCACGCCTTCGGCGATATTATGCTCGACCAAAGGCACATGTTTGTAGGCGGCGGCGTGATAGACCGTCTCCACCCCGAAATGCCGCAGAGTGCGATCAACCAGCTGCGCCGATTTGATGCAGCCCAGCACCGGAGACAGCGCCACATTCGAGCGCAGCGCCGCCTGCATCGTCGTCAGTTCTTGCTCGATGGTGTAAAGTGCGAGTTCGGAGATTTCATACAGCACCAGCCGTTTTGGCTTCAGCCGCAGGATCTGACGGCAAAGCTCAGAGCCAATCGAGCCGCCTGCCCCGGTGACCATAACCACTTTGCCGGTAATATTGGCCCCCAACAGTTCGCGTTGCGGCGGCACCGGATCGCGGCCAAGCAGATCTTCAATGCTGATGTCATTGATCTGATCAATGCTGACCTTACCCGTCATAATATCGTCGAGTCCCGGCACGGTCTGGATCAGCAGCGGCTGGATTTCCAGCGATTTCAGGATCTCATTGCGGCGCGCCTTGCTGGCCGAGGGGATCGCCAGCAGCACAACGTTGACGCCGTTGTTGCGGATCAGTGATTCGATCTGCAACGGCGAATACACCATCAAGCCGCCAACATGGGTGCCCTGCGCTTGCGTTGAGTCGTCGATGAACGCCACCGGAACATAGTCGCTGCGCTGATGCAGCACTTGCAACAGCTGTCGCCCTGCCGCCCCTGCGCCATAGATCGCCACGCGTTCCTTGCGGCGGTTTTGCGCATAGTTCACCAGTTCGCGGAAGCCAAAGCGCACGCCACCAACGCTGAAAAAGGTCAGCAGCATGTAAATCAGCGGCACCGCGCGCGGCACCCGCAGATCGGCCAGTTGCGCCACTACCGTCATCGTCACCGCCGAGATCATCGAGCCCATCAGGATGGTGATCAGCGCGCGCCCAGCGATATAGCGCAACACGGCGCGGTAAAACCCCAGCCGCACGAAACTATAAATCGTGACAGGCAGCACCGGAATCAGCACCAGCCAAACCTGCGGGTCGCGCAGAAAACCAAACCCATCCAGCTTAAGCCACATCGCAAGGATGAACATCATCGGCAGCAGCAGCAAATCAACCGCGACCTGAAGCACCCGCTTTTTACCTCGGTTCATCGACAGCATCCGATATACATAAGGGTTCATCTGGGGGTCCTCGGTCAAACAAAAGGCACAAGTTGTCGCAATCAGCTGGATAAAATCTACGATTTATCTCTGGTTTAATAACACAGTCTATCCACAAAAAACAGCGCTCCACACCATCAGATTCATCGGACGGCTCTTTTTTAGGCGGCGGCTTGCCGATGGATGTGGAAATACGCTCCGTAGAATCCGCAGCAAACTCCCCCGTGCCAGCGCGCGCAGCTGTTGGCGGCGGTTAACGCTTTGTCTGTAGCACTTCGGCCTTACGCCCTGCCCAGCCTTCAATTTTTAGCATGGGGCCGCAACGGCTGCGGGTTTAGGGGCAAAACGAGGCGAGGTGACGCGATGAATAAGGCAATTACCCAAGGGCTGGTGCTGATGCCGCCGCCGTTCTCGGCTGGATTGGCGCTGTGGTCGCGCGAGGATGGGTTAAGTGGCCAGGGGTCGTATTTTGGGCAGGCCAATGCGGCTTATGTGCCATCGGATCAGGATTTCGCGGGTTGTCTGGAGTTGCAAAAGACTTCTGCCGTGCAAAAGCTGCGCTGCTTTCAGTCGATCCCGTGTCAGCCGGGGATGTATCTGCGGGTGACCGCGCGGGTGAAGGCGATCAGTGGCGCGCTGCCGACCGTGCGGATTGCGGGTTGGGCGGGGTCAGGCTCTGGCAGCAATGTGACATCTGCCGATCAACAGGGGCCGGATGTGGCGCTGACCGGTTATGGCTCGGTCAAGACGGTGACGGCGATCATCGGCTCGGGCAACCGCCCCGGCGTGGATATGGTCTGGGGCACGGCACCTGCGTTTGGGCATTTCGGGCTTGATCTGACCGGACCGACGGGCGGCGTGGTGCGGATTGACGATATCACCATCGAGGATGTCACCGATGTATTCCATTCCGACATGTTCGACTGGGTGGATGTGCGCGACTATGGCGCGATTGGCGATGGTGTCACCGATGACCGCGCGGCGTTTGATGCCGCGGATACGGCGGCTGTGGGCAAGACAGTGGTGGTGTCGCCGGGGGTTTATTACATCGGCGCGCACCTGACCTTCGAGAACCCGGTGCAGTTTGAGGGCACGCTGGTGATGCCGGATTCCCAGCGCTTGGCCTGCACCCGCAACTATAACCTCGACACCTATGCGGCGGCGTTTGGCAGTGAGCTGGTCGGGTTCAAGAAGGCGTTGCAGGCGTTGTTTTTTTTCACTGACCATGTGACGCTGGATCTGAACGGGCGGCGGGTGGAATTGACAGCCCCGATCGACGTGCAGGCCCTCAGCGGCCTCACCAGCTTTGGCACGCGGCGCAGTTTGGTGAATGGCAATCTGGTGGCTGTGGCGGGTCCAGGCTGGAATACACAGGTGGTGAGTGCTGTTGCCACCTATGCTGTTGCCAATCCATTCACGCTGACAGGCGTGGCCAATATCGCAGCCATTCCCGTGGGCGCGCGGGTCAGCGGCACTGGGGTTGGGCGCGAGGTTTATGTGACCTCAAAAAATGTCGGCACGAGCACAATCACCCTAAGCAGAGCCCTGTGGGCTGCCGCAGGAACCCGCAGCTTCACCTTCACCCGCTATGCCTATATGCTTGATTTCTCGGGATTTACCGAGTTGAAGCGCTTTCAGATCTCAGAGGTTGAATTCACTTGTGGCGGCAATGCCAGCGCGATCAATCTAGCCCTGTCGGGCGCTACGTTTGAGGTGTTCGACTGCGGGTTCCATCTGGTGAAAGACCGCGCCATCACCTCGACCGGCGAAGGGTGTCAGGATCTGCACATCGAGAATTGCCAATTCTACTCAAACGATCAGAACGAGTTGGCGCAGAACCGCACCTCGATCGCCTTCAACACCAATTCCAATGACATCAAAATCCGCAACAACCGGGCGTCGCGGTTTGGGCATTTTGGTGTGGTGGCGGGGTCGAATTCGATCTTTCTGGGTAACCATTTCTTCGGTGGCGACGACACGGCGGCCAACGGCATCCGAAAGGCAGGGGTGGTGCTGACGTTGCCAAACTCGAAAACATTTTTCACCGGAAACTACATCGACAACTGCTTCATCGAGTTGTCGAATGAGCATGATGCCGCGCCAAACTATGCAGATGAATACTCATTTGGTGGGCTGACAATCACTGGCAATACCTTCTTGTGCCAGTATACCGCGCCTTGGTTCGCTTGGATCATGGTGACGCCACGTGGACCTGGGCATTTCATTGCGGGCCTGTCGGTCACGGGCAATGTATTTTATGCGCGCGGCTCGGATATTGACCGGGTAGAGTCGATTGACACCAGCTATGCGACGCTGGAGTTCAATTCATTCCGCAACATCAGCTTCGATCAGAATACCTTCAACGGCGTGACGCAGCGCGCGGTCAGCCCGATGCTGATCGAGCATACGCAGAACACCGTGTCGGACACTTGGGCGGTGAACAGCAACAACCTGCTGCCATTTGGCGGGCGGGCGCGCAATGTCACGGCGGTGGTGGCCGAAGGTGCGATCACCAATGCTGCGGGGGCGGCGCAGTTCGTGGCACCTTATGCGCAAGTCGAACAGGGCGCGGGCGGGCAATTTGCCAATCTGAAATGGCCCAGCCCGGTGAAGGGCCGGGTGCAGGTGACGCTGCGGGTGGATAATCCGGTTTGAAGTTGGGCTGCGAAGGCCATTTCCTCGCCGCCCCGGATCAAGTCCGGGGCGTCAGGGGCGCAGGTCGTCCGCACTGAACCGGAAGGCTTTGCCGAAGCCACCGTTCAGCAGCGCCGATAGCGGCTCCAGCCGCACAAAGGCAAAATCGGGCAGGTCAATGTAAAGGGTCGCCTTCGGGTGGCCCTTTAACCAATGCGCGCGCAGGGCGGGACGGTTGGGATCATCTGGCGCGATGAAGCTGGCCCGCGCCCGGATCATCAGGCGCGGATGCGTCAGCGGATCGCCCTTTTCGCCCGGCTCCCCCAGCATCAGCGCACAAGCGGGGTTGGCGCGCAAAGCCGCCGTGTGCGGGGCAAGGCCCGAGATCAGCGCCATCGGCACGCCCAAGGAGTCTAAACCGAAAGCGATGCGGCTGATACCGGGGGTCTGGGTTTCGGCATCGCTCCACGCCAGCGCGGCGTGATGCGCCTGCATCAAGGACAGCGCCAAGGCGCGGGCTTCTACATCGGCGGCGGCAACGGGATCGGGGCGTTTTTGCGTCATATCGGGCCTTTGAAACCGGGGAGCAGACCTTCGGTGGCAAGATTTGGCTGCAGGACGCTTGCCTTGCGCTTAGCATCCGAATCACCCCTTTGTGAACCGGGCAATCCGCGCAGCCTGCCACAATCCCACGCGCAGCCACAGCCCGCCAAATTGTCCGAGCTTGCCCCCGCCCTTCCCTCCGCGGCCCTTCAACCCTAAGCTGCCAATGTGACGTACCGTAATTTCATTGCCAATTTTCTAAATATTGACAAAATTCACCGCCCGATTTGTCAATTTATTTACAGGAAAATCGCATGAATAAAAAGAGTTACCAAATATTTTACAACTGATCTATGATCGGGTTACAAACGGGGGAGCCCTGCCCCATGCGGCAGGCCGTTGGGACGGGTCGCAAGGCCTGACTGGGAACTGGGGAGAAAGTTATGTCGGACCACGCTGCTGCGCAGAAATATGCGGCTTCAGAAGAATTTATCGCCAATGCGCATGTGAACGCCACAGAATATGCGTCGATGTACGCGGCCTCTGTCGCCGATCCAAGTGCGTTTTGGGCGAAAGAAGGCCAGCGGATTGACTGGATCAAGGATTTCACCCGCGTCAAGGACTCCAATTTCAAGCTCGGCGAAGTCTCGATCAAATGGTTTGACGACGGCACGCTGAACGTTTCCGCCAACTGCATCGACCGCCATATGGTGACCCGCGCCAACCAGACGGCGATCATATGGGAGCCGGATGATCCGAAAACTCCTTCCCTGCACATCAGCTATGCGCAACTGCTGGAAAACACCTCGCGCATGGCGAATGTGCTGAAAGCGCATGGGGTTTCGCGCGGCGACCGCGTGGTGATCTATCTGCCGATGATCCCGGAAGCCGCCTATGCGATGCTGGCTTGTGCGCGGATTGGGGCTATTCATTCCATCGTTTTTGCCGGGTTCTCGCCGGATGCTTTGGCAAACCGGATCAATGATTCCGATGCCAAGGTGGTGATTACGGCTGATTTCGCGCCACGTGGTGGCAAGAAAACCGGGCTGAAGAACAACACCGATGCGGCGCTTTTGCACTGCAATGACCATGTGAAATGCTTGGTGGTCAAACATACCGGCGATCAGACCTCTTGGGTCGATGGCCGCGATATTGATGTGAAGGCCGAGATGGCCGCCGCCAAACCCTATTGCGCCTATGTCGAGATGGGGGCGGAAGATCCGCTGTTCATCCTGTATACTTCGGGCTCCACCGGCAAACCGAAGGGGGTTGTGCATACTTCGGGCGGTTATCTGGTCTATGCCGCGATGACGCAGCAGATCACCTTCGACTACCATGATGGCGACGTGTTCTGGTGTACCGCCGATGTCGGCTGGGTCACCGGCCACAGCTATATCATCTACGGCCCGCTGGCGAATGGCGCGACCACGGTGATGTTTGAAGGTGTGCCGAATTACCCGGATGCCGGGCGGTTCTGGGAGGTCTGCGCCAAGCATAAGGTCAGCCAGTTCTACACCGCGCCCACCGCGATCCGCTCGCTGATGGGGATGGGCCCGGAATGGCCGGCCAAGCACGATCTTTCCAGCCTGAAGCTGTTGGGCTCGGTGGGCGAGCCGATCAACCCCGAGGCTTGGCACTGGTACAACCAGCATGTCGGCAAGGGCCGCTGCCCGATTGTCGATACGTTCTGGCAGACCGAAACCGGCGGCCATCTGATCACGCCTTTGCCGGGGGCTATCCCGCAGAAACCCGGCTCGGCCACCTTGCCGTTCTTTGGTGTAAAACCCATCGTGCTCGATCCGGCGACGGCCAAGGTGCAAACCGATACCGAAACCGATGGCGTGCTCTGCATCGCAGACAGCTGGCCGGGGATGATGCGCACGCTTTGGGGCGATCATGCGCGGTTTGAGGAAGCCTATTTCAGCCAATACCCCGGCTACTACTTTACCGGAGACGGCTGCCGTCGCGACGCCGATGGCTATTACTGGATCACTGGCCGGGTCGATGACGTGATTAACGTCAGCGGTCACCGCATGGGCACGGCAGAGGTGGAAAGCGCCCTCGTCGCCCACCCGAAAGTCGCCGAAGCCGCTGTCGTCGGCTATCCGCATGACATCAAGGGCCAGGGCATCTACGCCTATGTCACCCTGATGCGTGGCGAGGAACCCTCGGACGCTTTGCGCAAAGAGCTTGAGGCTTGGGTGCGCACCGAAATCGGCCCCATCGCCAAGCCCGATCTGATCCAATGGGCCCCCGGCCTGCCGAAAACCCGCTCGGGCAAGATCATGCGCCGTATTTTGCGCAAGATCGCCGAGAATGACTTCGGGGCGTTGGGCGATATTTCCACCCTCGCCGATCCGGCTGTGGTGGAAGAACTGATCGCCAACCGCATGAGCAAGGCGTAAGCGATGGCCCCGGTTCTGATCCTTCTCGGCCCTCCCGGCGCAGGCAAAGGCACTCAAGCCCGCATGCTGGAGGAAGATTTCGGTCTGATCCAGCTGTCCACCGGCGATCTGTTGCGCGCAGCGGTGGCGGCGGGCACTCCGGCAGGCTTGGCCGCGAAAGCCGTGATGGCGGCGGGCGCTTTGGTGTCCGATGACATCGTGCTGGCGATCCTGAAAGACCGCATGGCGCAACCCGATGTGGCAAAGGGCATCATTCTGGATGGCTTTCCGCGCACCTCTGGGCAAGCCGCAGCGCTTGACACATTGCTCGCCGAGAGCGGGCAAAAGATCACCGCCGCGATCAGCCTAGAGGTCGATGATACAGCGATGGTGGGCCGGATCTCGGGCCGCCACACCTGCGCCAGTTGCGGCGAAGGCTACCATGACACCCACAAACGCCCCCACAAGGCAGGCGTTTGTGACAAATGCGGAGGCACGGAATTCAAACGCCGCGCCGACGACAATGCCGAAACGGTGCGCGACAGGTTGACTGCCTATCACGCCCAGACGGCACCGTTGATCGCCTATTACGAGTCCAAAGGCGTTTTGGAACGCATCGACGCGATGGGCCCCATCGCTGACATTCGCCAAAGCCTTGGCCAGATCATAGCCGACATCGCGGCTTAAAGCATACCCCACAGCCGTTGAGGAGCGGCTGCGGGGGATACCAGAACCGGCAGCTCTCGGCTGAACCTTGCCTTGGCAGGGATTGTTCGAGCTTTGCCCGGCTTTGGATTGGGATAGGGAACCGGCGACCAGCGCCGGACAACAAGGGAGGCCACAACATGGCTAGTTTAGCAGACGCGAGTGTACGCTCACGTCCAATGACGGCGGAGGAGCGCAAGGTTATTCTGGCCTCATCCGCCGGTACGATTTTTGAGTGGTATGATTTTTACCTTTACGGCTCGCTCGCCGCGATCATCGGCGCGCAGTTTTTCACACCATACCCCGAAGCCACCCGCAACATCTTCGCGCTGCTGGCCTTCGCCGCAGGCTTCATCGTGCGCCCGTTTGGCGCCTTGGTGTTCGGCAGCATGGGTGACTTGATCGGGCGGAAATATACCTTCCTGATGACGATCCTGATCATGGGTCTGTCGACCTTCTTCGTCGGCATCCTGCCGGGATATCAAAGCTGGGGCATGGCAGCACCCATCATCCTGATCGGCTTGCGGATGCTGCAAGGCTTGGCTTTGGGTGGCGAATACGGCGGCGCGGCTGTCTATGTGGCTGAACACGCACCACAAAACCGTCGTGGCTATTACACCTCGTTCATCCAGACCACTGCGACGCTTGGCTTGCTGTTGTCCCTGGTGGTGATCTTGGTGCTGACGGGCTACGTCAACGGCCACTATCCGACCGTGCCGCAAGTCGGCCTGGACGGTGCGCCGCTTCTGGACGCCAAAGGCGCGCAAGTCATGCTGGAGCCTTGGAAAGCTTGGGGCTGGCGCTTGCCCTTCATCGGGTCGCTCGTCCTGTTGGCGGTGTCGCTGTATATCCGCCTGACCATGCATGAAAGCCCGGCCTTCAAGAAGATGAAGGAAGAGGGTACTGCCTCAAAGGCCCCGCTGCGCGAAGCGTTTGGTCAATGGAAAAACGCCAAAATCGCACTGATCGCACTGTTCGGTCTGACCGCTGGGCAAGCCGTGGTGTGGTACTCGGGCCAGTTCTACGCTTTGTTCTTCTTGCAGAACGTGGTGAAGGTCGACAGCTATTCGGCCAACGTCTTTGTGGCATGGTCGCTGATCCTCGGCACCGGTGGGTTCCTGTTCTTCGGATCGCTGTCGGACCGTATCGGCCGCAAGCCGATCATTCTGGCAGGCTGCCTGATTGCGGCGCTGACCTATTTCCCGGTGTTCAACGCGCTGACCGCAACCGCCAACCCGGCGCTGCACGCAGCACAAACCACACCGGTTTTGGTCACTGCTGACCCGGCGGATTGCTCGTTCCAGTTCAACCCGGTCGGCACCGCCAAGTTCTCCAAATCTTGCGACATTGCCAAAGCCCTGCTGCTGAAAGGCTCGGTCAACTCGACGACCGTCGAGGCGGCGGCTGGCACGATTGCTTCGGTGAAAATCGGCGAAACCGTGATCCCTGCCTATGACGGCAGTGTGAACGGCAAAGCGATTGCCGATGCAAAGGCAGCGCTGGAAACCGTCAAAGCGGGCACCGATCAAGCCGCAACCGATGCAGCGCAAGCCGCACTCGATGCAGCCTCCGGCGTGAAAGCCGGCTTTGAGAAGTCGATTAACGATGCTCTGACCGCAGCGGGCTATCCGCTGGTGGCTGCCGACAATACCACGGTGGCGAAAGTGGGCGGCTTCTTTGACATCTTCACCAAGCAAAACATCAGCGTGGTCGCGATCCTGACCTATCTGATCATTCTGGTGACGATGGTTTACGGCCCGATTGCGGCGATGCTGGTCGAGCTGTTCCCGACCCGCATCCGCTACTCCGGCATGTCGCTGCCCTACCACATCGGCAACGGCTGGTTCGGTGGCTTGCTTCCGGCAACTGCGCTGGCGATCTCGGCACAATCCGGCAACATCTACTCGGGGCTCTGGTATGCCATTGTGGTGGCGCTGGCGACGGTGGTGATCGGCACATTGTTGGTGCCAAACGGCACGCATAAGAAAGACATCTTCTCGGACGCGAACAACCAGTAAGCGGCTGAGGTCTGAAACGGGCAAAGGGCCGGGAGGAAACTCCCGGCCCTTTGCTATGCCAGCCGTTTGATGAGGCGCCGGGTTATTTACCGTGCTGGGGTCAGCGGGCGCGCAGGCGCTGATACAGCGTCCATGCCGCCAGAATAACCGCCAACCAAATCACATTGGCCACAATCCCCACCCCGATGGCGGTCGCCATCGGCACCGGCAGTTGCGCCTGCGCCGTCAGCGGCAGCAACACCGCCACAAACACCGCGCCAATGGCCAGCGGAACGATCACCCCCGAAGCCGCCCGCGTGCGCAGCATGGTGATGAACAACGCGATCAAAAGCCCGATGCGGAATGGGTCGGACAGATGAGACAACAGCAGATCGGGAAGGGTCATAGAGGCTCCAATGCTTTTTCCCTTGATAGGCGACAGAGCCGGGTAGGTCTAGCAGCCGCTGCGCGCTGCATCCGCCAAGCCGGGGGCCAGCCCCCGAACCCCCGGGATACTTGAGCAGAGAGGATGACCAATAACGTTAATCCACTTTTAACTCGAATCGCTCAAACTCGAATGGCGGTACAGGCGGGGACGCCGATGACCGACAGAGGGGATGACGCCCCGCGGCAAGATTAGTTCTCCCGTCGGGGCGTCTGAACCAACTATGGTCATCCTCTCTGCTCAAATATCCTCGGGGTCCGGGGGTGAGCCCCCGGCTTGGCCGATGCAAGGCGCAGCCTTACAGTCCTGCGAACGGGTCCACCGGATAGCACACCCCGGTCATATACAGCCCATCGGGTGGCGACACAGGCCCGCAAGCTGTGCGGTCCGCCGCCTCTAGCGCCAGTCCAACCTGATCCGGGGCCCAAGCCCCCGCCCCCACCCGCTCCAGCGTGCCGACGATTGAGCGCACTTGATTGTGCAGGAAACTCCGCGCCCGCAGGGTGAAGCGGTATTCCACCCCGGCGGGATAGGGCACCGTCACAATCGACACCTCATCCAGCGTTTTGACCGGGCTGGCCGCCTGACAATAGGTCGAGCGGAACGTGGTGAAATCATGCTTGCCGATCAGATGCGCCGCCCCCGCCCGCATCGCGTCCACATCCAACGGCGCATGCACCCGCCACACCCGGCCCTTATCATGCGTCGCAGGCGCGCGCCGGGCCACCAGCCGGAACAGATAGCGCCGCTCGTGGGCCGAGAATCTTGCGTGAAAATCATCCTCCACCCGCACCACCGCCAGCACCGCCACCGGTGCGGGGCGCAGATGCGCGTTCAGCGCCGAGGCGAGCCGAAAGCAGTCCCAATCCTTGACCAGATCGCAATGCGCCACCTGCCCGGTGGCATGCACCCCGGAATCCGTCCGTCCGGCGGCGGCAATCGTATGCGGCCCCGGCTCCAGCCGCGACAGCGCCGCTTCAATCGCGCCCTGCACCGTCAACTGCCCGCCCGCTTGGCGCTGCCAGCCGTTGAACGGACCTCCGTCATAGTCGATGAGCATGGCATATCTGGGCATATCGGTGAGTTACCGCGCCGATAGCTTCCTGTCCATGCTTTGAGAACGGGTCCTGCCTTCCAAAACCGGGCCACGCCGCCTATGTTCACCCCAGCAGAAGGATGATCACAGGTGTTTTCCGGCCTAACCCACGGCATTGCCCGGCAAATTGAGGCCGCAGCCTCGGCCTTGACCGGCTACGAACCCATCCTGCGCATCGGCGTCACCGGGTTGTCGCGCGCCGGAAAAACCGTGTTCATCACCAGCCTTGTCGCCAACCTGCTCGACCGCGCCCGGATGCCGCAACTGGCAGCGGCAGCACAAAACCGCATCGAGGCGGTCTATCTGCAACCGCAGCCCGACGACACCCTGCCGCGCTTTGCCTTTGAAGACCACCTCGCCGCGATGACCGGGGACGACCCACGCTGGCCGCAATCCACCCGTGCGATATCCGAGCTGCGGCTGTCCTTCCGCACCCGCCCCGGCGGTTTCATCAACAGCTTTGCCGGCCCCCGCACCCTGCATGTCGATATCGTCGACTACCCTGGCGAATGGCTTTTAGACCTTGCTTTGCTGGATAAATCCTACACCGAATGGTCAGAAGACACCCTGCACCGCATCGCCAAACGCGCCGAGGCTGCCGATTTCATGGCCCATGCCCGCGCCGAGGATGGCTCGCTTCGCCTTGAAGAACCACGTGCCGCAGCCCTCGCCGCCCATTTCACCGATTACCTCAAAGCCGCCCGCGCCGCAGGCTGGTCCGATTGCACCCCCGGTCGCTTCCTTCTGCCCGGTGATCTCGCAGGCTCACCGGTGCTCACCTTTGCGCCCCTGCCCGCGCCTACCAACACCCCCCGCAACAGCCTGTGGCGCGAGATGCAGCGCCGCTATGACGCCTATAAATCCCGCGTCATCCAGCCGTTCTTCCGCGAGCATTTCGCCAAAATCGACCGCCAGATCGTCCTCGTCGATGTGCTGTCCGCTCTGCACCAAGGCCCGCAAGCCGTGGAAGACCTGCGCCGCACCATGGCCGATGTGCTGGATGCCTTTCGCCCCGGCCGCAATGGCTGGCTGACGGGTATCCTCGGCGGAAAACGAGTTGAAAAAATCCTGTTCGCCGCCACCAAAGCCGACCATTTGCACCACCACCAGCACCCCGCCCTGACCGGGATCATGCGCGCCATGCTGCGCGAAGCCGTCAGCCGCGCCGATTTCGCAGGCGCGCAGACCGCGGCGATCTCGATGGCAAGCCTGCGCTGCACCGTGGAAGAAACCGTTCTGCGTGAAGGCGTTAGCCTCGATGCTGTACGGGGTCGCCTGCTGTCCAATGGCAAACAAGCGGTGATGTATCCGGGTCAGTTGCCAGCCGATCCCACCCGCCTGCTGTCGCCCGCCCGTGAGGGTGCCGAAAAATGGCTCGACGCCGATTATGCCCTGATGGAATTTGCCCCGGCCCGCACAATTCTGCGCCCCGGCGAAGGCCCGCCGCATATCCGGCTGGACCGCGCCGCCGAATTCCTGATCGGAGACCGCTTGTGAGCCTGCATCTGAACGAGTCTCCCCCCAATGACCGGGCCCGCCTGCACGGCCCCTTGGTGCAGGAATATGACGGTGACGCCGCCGACCCCGGCATGGCCGATGCCGTGCCCGATGCTGGGGCCGCCCGTGCTTTGCACACTGCGGCCTTCCTTGCCCAGCGCCGGGATTCTGGCTTCACCCGCTTTGCGCTTTGGGTGTTCGGCAGCCTGTTCACGCTGGTGCTGTCGGTGTCGGCGTGGAACTTTGTCACCGGACTTTTCAGCGCAAACACCGCGCTGGGCTGGTTCGCCTTCACCCTGCTGATCCTCGCTCTGCTCATAGTGCTGGTGCTCGCGGGCAAGGAACTGCTGGCGTTCTCCCGCATGGCCCGCCTCGATAAACTCCGTGTTGCCGCAGCCGAAGCCCGCGTAAGCGCCGATCTGAAAGCCGCCCGCGCTGTCACCGCCAGCTTGGTCAGCCTCTATGCCGACCGCGCCGATACCGCTTGGGGCCGCAGCCGTCTGGCAGAACGTGAAGCCGATGTGTTCGACGCCGATGCTTTGCTGTCGCTGGCCGAGGTCGAACTGATGGCTCCCTTGGATCGCGCTGCACTGGCCGAGGTCGAAGCCGCAGCGCGCCAAGTCGCCATTGTCACCGCCTTCGTGCCGCTGGCTTTGGCCGATGTGGCAACAGCACTCTATTCCAACCTGAAACTGATCCGCCGCCTGTCCGAAATCTACGGAGGCCGCTCTGGCAGCATCGGCAGCTTCCGCCTGATGCGCCGGGTGTTCTCAGCCCTGCTGGGCGCGGGCGCGATTGCCCTGGCCGATGATCTGATCGGCTCGGTGGCTTCGGGCGGTATCCTCGCCAAACTGTCGCGGCGCTTTGGCGAAGGCGTGGTAAACGGCGCTTTGACCGCGCGGGTTGGCTTGGCCGCGATGGAGCTGTCGCGCCCGATGCCCTTCGTGGCCCTGCCGCGACCGGGGACCTCGGCGACCACCAGCCGGGCCTTGGCGGGGTTGTTCGGGCGGGGTGAGAAAACTGAGGAAACCTGACGCAACGATCGTCGCTCTTACCCGATTTGTCCGTCGACAAATCGGGCCGCGCCTGCCTGCCCCCGGCAGGCGCGAAATCGCGCCAGCCAGTCAGGCGCGCCCCGATTTCCAACCCATAGTCTGCTGTATATATCCCCTTGCGCGACGGCGTTCCGCCTTACGCAACGCACCGGAAAACTCTGCCCCGCAGAGTTTTCTCTCGGCGCGGGGACAGTCCTGAAATCGCCCAAAGGTTAAAAATGTCCTAAATCGACATATCTAACCTTTTCATTATAAACATATAAAAAAGGTCCCGAGTTGGGACCACCGCCTAAAACCCAACCTCACAGCGATCCACCAATTCCGCCAACATCGCGCGGCACCGCTCGATCTGCTCGACCGAGACAAATTCATCCGGCTTGTGCCCCTGCGCCATCGACCCCGGCCCGCAGATCACCGTCGGGATGCCGAGGCGGGCGTCAAACAACCCGCCCTCGGTGCCAAACGCCACCTTGATCGTGCCATTCGCCCCGGTCAGCGATTTGACAAAATTCACCACCGCCGCATCCGAAGCCGTCCCCAACCCCGGATAATCCCACAGCCGTTCAATCCTGATCTCTGCCTCAGGAAACTCGCCCCGCAAAGGCGCCACAATCGCCTGGGCTCCCGCCCGCAGATCCGCGATCAAGGCATCGGTATCTTCCCCCGCCAAACTGCGGATTTCAAAGTCGATCACGGCGGAGTTCGGCACGATATTCACCTGCACCCCCCCGTTCAACTTACCCACATGCAGCGTCGAATAAGGCACATCATAATCGCCATCCCGCAACCCCGCCACCGCCACCCTTGCCTGCAACCCCCGCACCACGCCGATAAAATCCGCCGCCAGATGCAGCGCGTTCAGGGCCAGCGGTGCCAGTGCCGAATGGCCCTCGCGCCCTACACAGCTCGCCCGCAACGCGATCTTGCCCTTGTGGCCGGTGGCCACCTGCATCGCCGTCGGCTCGCCCACGATACACATCCGGGGCCGCACAGGGGCCGCCTCCAGCATCTCAATCAAACTGCGCACCCCCATGCAGCCGATTTCCTCGTCATAAGACAGCGCCAGATGCAGCGGCACTTTCAGCGGCCGTTTGGCGGCGAGAAGCACCGCCTCAATCGCGCAGGCCGCAAAGCCCTTCATATCGGCAGCCCCCCGGCCATAGTAGCGCGCGTCTTTTTCGGTCAGCGCAAAAGGCGGCACGGTCCACGCTTGGCCTTCCACCGGAACCACATCGGTATGGCCCGACAGCATCACTCCGGCCCGGTCTTGCGGCCCGATCGTGGCGTAGAGGTTAGCCTTGCCGCCGGATGGATCGGGGATCAGAGTGGAGTCAATGCCAGCCTCGGCCAGCAGGTCTTGCACATAGCCCATCAACGCGATGTTCGGCTTAGAGCTGACCGTGTCAAAACTCAGCAACCGTTCCAAAATCGCACGCATCTGGGTCTCCTTTTTATGCAAGCAGGCTAGCGCGAAGCCGCGAGAGGGGAAAGGCTGGGAACGACGGATGTGACACGATTTGTCACGCGGAAGCCCCTTCCCAAACGCCCGGCTTCCTGCCAAATTCAACGCATATCGCCCGCAAGGGCCCCAACCGATTGGACAGAGCATGACATTGAAAGCGCTTTTCCCCGCCCTTGCCACCACCGCTTTGGTGGCTTTGTGCCTGCCTGCCTTCGCGCAGACCGCCACGACGGAAGCCCCGGCTGCGGCGAAGGGGCCGAATGTGAAATCCTCGGCGACTGGCACCAAGGGGGCGGTGGCGACCTTCGCGATGGCGCAGGATCTTTATACTTTGGGTATGGCCAACAAGGACGCGCTAACGGTTTTGACGGCGGCGAAGCTGGCGGGATCGGTGGAGGTGAAAGAGGTTGAGCGCAAGAAAGAGACTAAGGGCACCGAACTGGCGGGCGAGACCGAGGGCAAGGATCTGCCGGTGGATGCGGCCACGATGATGGCCTCGGCGAAGGAGCTCGCGGGCGAGGATGAGGTGCTGGCGGGGCTGGTCGAGGATGCGATGGTGGAGACTGGGCGCGGCCGGGTTGGCGGGGCTTCTTCTACCCTGTCGCGGCTGCCTGCGGGACAGACCGATACTTGGGAGGTGCCGTTTTATGGTGACAGCTATGCCGAACTGGCCGTGGTCGGCGACGGCGATTCCAACCTCGACGTTCTCGTCACCGATGAAAGCGGCAACACGATTTGCTATGATGTAAGCTGGTCCGACAAGATTTACTGCGACTTCGTGCCCGCTTGGAACGGGTATTTTTATGTGACGGTGCAGAATAATGGCGCGTCTCGAAACAGCTATTACTTGATGACGAACTGAACGGATTTCACGGATCAAGGCGGCGCGCTGAAAGGTGCGCCGTTTTCGTTTGGGGGTGTGTCCACGCGTGGACAGGGGTTTCAAATATATGATTTCAAGGCGCTACAAGGTCGCGTTTACAGTTTGTTAAGACACTGCCACCCGGGATTTGCTCTTTTTGAAATACTTCCGCCGGAGGCTTCTTGGGCCAGCGCAGGGTGCCTCCGGCGAAGATATTTGCGCACAGAGGATGACAGTTTTAGATAAGGTTTAGGGGATTGGGGGGCTAGATCAGCAGGCCCGCATGCCTTGCGCCTGCCAGCAGGTTGTCGGCAAGATGATGCGCCCAGCGGCCGGTGCTGGGGACCACATCAGGCACCTGCACCACGAAACAGCCGGCGCGGTGGGCGGCTTCGGCGCCGGTTTCGCTGTCTTCGAACACCAAGCAGCGCGCTGGGGACACGCCGAGCTTTTCGGCGGCGAGCAGATAGGGCGCGGGGTTGGGTTTGGGGGCGGTCACGTCATCGACGGTGATGATCAGATCGAACATCTCGGCTATCCCTGCGACTTCCAGCTTGTGATGTGCCTCGCGCCGCCCTGATGAGGTGACAAGCGCCATCGGCAGCAGGCGGGCTTGCAGCAAATCCATCGCCCCGGCTTTCAGGCTCAGGCCGTTCATATCCATCGCGGCGCGAAAGCCGCCTTGCCAAAGCGGATGCAGCGCTTCGGGATCAACGCCGGGCATCGCGGCGCTGATGATTTTGCCGCCTGTGGGCAGATCGACGCCGACGAGTTGGTGCAAAAACGCCTCGGTGACCGGATGGCCCAATTCGGCAAAGGCGGCGAGACCGGAGGCCATGGCAAGGCTTTCGGTGTCGATCAGCGTGCCGTCAAGGTCGAAGAAAATCGCATCAAACATCGCAAGCCCCGGTTGTCTGCCGCCCTCATAGCCGATCACAGATACAGGCGAAAGCGGCGAAAGCCGGTGGCAAGCTGTGCAAGCGGTTCCAGACCCAAATGCGGCACCTCGGCGAGATGGTCGGCGGCGTTGGGGCTTAGATCGACAGTGACCGAACTGCCGGGCATTGGCACAAAGCGCCAATCGGGGAAGCTGGGCGCGGGAACGGCACCGCTGCGCAGATAAGCGGCCAACACCTCGCGGTTGTTCTCACTGCCATCATAGACCACTTGCGAGGTGCCGGTGCCGGGAAAGCCAACACCTCCTGCGGCGCGGTAGCTGTTTGTGGCCAAGGCAAACATCTGATCAGGGCGCACCGGTTGGCCCTGATAGCGCAGATCGCGGATGCGCCGGGCGTCAGGGGCAATCACCCGGCCAAAGGTGTTGAAACGTGGCGGCTCCGTCAGATCAATCTGATAGCTGATACCGTGAATGGTATCGAAATTGAAACTGGGGAAATCTTCGTCAATCAGCGCGGCATCGACGGCTCCGGGCGCGATCTGGTGATAGAGGCTGACCGAGCGTTCCAGCCAATCGGCAAGATCCTGACCGCTGACCCGCAGGCAGGACAGGCTGTTGGGATGGATATAGAGATCGCTGACATGGCGGGACAGCAGCGGGCCAGCGGCGATGTCGGTGTAATTCTCGGGCCCGCCGCGCCCACCCGCCTTGAACGGCGCGACAGCCGAGAGCAGCGGCAGTCCGGCGAGGGATGTGCCCGCCAGCGCCCGCGTCAGATGATCCGCCTGTGCCGCCGCCACCAAAGCCAGCGGCGGGCTTTGCGTCAGCAAGGCGAAATGGCTGTTCAGCGCGATCGGGCTGTGGCCGATTTCGATATCGGTGCGCGCCAGCAGGGCGTCATGCACCGGACGGGCGATCTCGACAATCGCATCGTCATCCGCGACCAGCGCTTCGACCTGCCCGGTCACTGGATTGCGTTTTGAGACCGGTCGAAGTTCGGCCCCGAAGCCGGCAATCCGCCAGCCTTTGCCGCTGTGGGGCAGGGTGAGGTCAATCACCCCCAGATGCGAGCCGAAAAACCCTGGCATCACTGCGGGTTTTCCGGCCAGATCGTGACGGCTGGCGGTGGGAAAGGTCAGATGGGTATGGCCCGCGATCACCACATCAATGCCGTCAATCTCGGCCAAAGCCGAGCTGGCATTCTCGGCCCCCGGCTCGGCTTGCTCCTCGCCGATGCCGGAATGTGACAGCGCGATGATCAGATCGGCGCCGCGCGCGCAATTCGGGCACCAGATGGCGGGCCGAGGCTGTGATGTCATCCACCGAGGCGCGGCTTTTCAGGTAGCGCTTTTCCCAGACCGTGGTTTGCGGCGGAATGAAGCCCAGCACACCGATTTTCACCCGGTGCAGCTTGCCGTGGCGGTCACGCAGATCGCGCTGCAACAGCAGATAGGGGGCTGCGAGCGGCGCGCCTCGGGTGGGTTTGAAATACAGGTTCGAGCAGACGATGGGAAAGCGGGTGGCGGCGAGCGAGCGGCGCAGAAAGCCCAGACCATGGCCAAATTCATGGTTGCCGAGTGCGACCGCATCGTAATCCAGCGCATTCATCGCGGCGATCATCGGATGCGCGTGCAGCGGGCGGCCCGAGCGCAGCAGCGGCGTGGTTTCGGCAACGAAATCGCCCAACACGGTGCCGTGCAGAAAGTCGCCATTGTCAAACAGCAGGCTTTGCGGGCGTTCAAAGCGGGCTTTGTGGATCAGGGTGGCAATGCGGGCGAGGCCGCGCTGCGGGCAGGGACGGCTGGTGTGGTAATCCCACGCCAGCAGATTGGCATGCAGATCCGAGGTCGCGAGCAGGCGCAGATCAATCACCGCGCCGCCAAAGGTGCCCGAGACCGCACCACGCTGGTTCGCAAAGCTGTATTGCACCGTAATTCCCATTCCCCGTCGCAGTGGCAGGCCTGATCTCTGTCAGGTTCTTCTCCCCATGGTTTAACGTCACATCCTAAACTGCCGAAAGGAAGGTTAAATTTACGGCCTGCTGAAAACTTTCAGCTTCAAGTTGCATATTTGATCGGCGGCGTTGGGTTTGACACCGGGTGCGGCGAATTGCCCTATCCGGTGTTCCATGCGATGAACGACGCAAAGCGGGGGTGCGGCGATGCGATTGGCGGAAACGGTGACATTTGGCGGCTCTGGTCTGGATCGGGCAGCGGAGTTACGCGGCGATGCGGGGCGGATGGCAGAGCTATTGGCGGCTGGGCAGGTGTTGCCGATCTGGCGCGGTAAGCCGTTGATTGTGGCGCAGAATGGTTTGGGCTGGGTGGCGGCGGATAGCGTGGTTTTGGCTGCGGACGCGGCGGTGTTTCTTGGCTTGGATGACGGCGTGGCGCGGTTTGCCGTTGATATCTCGGGCTGGGAGCCGGAGGTGCTGGAGGCCAGCCAGCCTGCGGGGTTTGTCGATGCCAATCGGCAAGCCCACCCTGCCCTGCCCGAAGATCATGCGTTTGAGGATTTGCGCGGCGTGATGGCGTTGCTGACCCCGCGGGAGGCGGAACTGGCGGCAACGGCGAAGGCGGTGCTGCAATGGCACAGCACGCATCGGTTTTGCTCGGCCTGTGGGGTGGCGTCAGAAATGAGCCATGCGGGGTGGCAACGGTCTTGCCCCGCTTGCGGCGCGCATCATTTCCCGCGCACCGATCCGGTGGTGATCATGCTGGTCACGCGTGGCAACAAACTTTTGCTGGGGCGCTCGGCTGCGTGGCCCGAGGGGATGTATTCGCTGTTGGCGGGGTTTGTCGAACCCGGCGAAACGCTGGAGGCGGCGGTGCGGCGCGAGGTGTTTGAGGAGACCGGGATCACCACCGGGGCGGTGCGCTATTTGGCCAGCCAGCCTTGGCCGTTTCCGGCCTCGTTGATGTTCGGCTGCATTGCCGAGGCGACTTCGGAGGCGATCACGCTGGACCCAGTAGAGTTGGAAGATGCGTTGTGGGTCAGCCGCGAGGACTTGGTTGCGGTGATGGCAGGGCAGCATCCAAAGATCAAACCGGGGCGCAAAGGCGCGATTGCCCAGTTTCTGATGGCTAATTTCCTTGCAGAACGGCTGGATTGACCGCTATCCCTAGCGCGTTGACGATTTTGCTGCGCCTGTTGGCAGATAAAAACAAGAACAAATATGGCTGGGGACTGTCGATGCGGTTTGCGACAAAGCAGGATATTGAAGCGCCGATCACCGATGTGTTTCGGATCATCTCGGATTTTGAGGCTTGGGAGCGGGCGGCGATGCGGCGCGGTGCAGAAGTGGCGCGCACCGACAAGTTGCGGGCGGTGGCGGCCGGGATGCGCTGGGCGGCGCGGTTTTCCTATCGCAGCAAGCAGCGCAATATGGAGCTGGAACTGACCCAAATCGAGCCCTCGACTTTGCTGCGTTTTGCCGGGATTTCGCAGGCGATTGAGGGGGTTGCCTCGATTGATCTGATGGAATTGGGTGGCAAGCGCACCCGGATGCATGTGGTTTTGGAAATCTCACCGCGCAGCCTGACCGCGCGGTTGTTCCTGCAATCTTTGCGGCTGGCGCGGGCGCGGATTGATCGCAAATTTGATCAGCGCGCGGCGCAGTTGGCGGCTGAGATTGAGGCGCGGTATCGGGCGGTGAAGAAGTATTAAGTGATCGTTGATGCTGGAGGAAAGCTATCTTTTCTTGCCTGATTTGTCCCGCGACAAATCAGGCCGCGCCTGCCTGCCCCGGCAGGCGCGTTTACACGCACCTACCAGACAGGCGCGGCCCGATTTTCAAACGCCCGGTTTGCGGCGCAACGCCCCTTGCTCAACGGCCTTCAGCCTTATGAGCAATGAACCGGAAAACGCTTTCCCAGAGCGTTTTCTTTCGGTTCAAAGTCAGCCCCTACGACGATCTGCCGGATACACGCCCAAAATGTCCACCTGGGTTGAGAAATAGCGCAGTTCTTCCAGCGCGCGTTTGACCGGAGCGTCTTCGGGATGGCCTTCGATATCGGCGTAAAACTCGGTCGCGGTGAACGAGCCTCCGACCATATAGCTTTCCAGCTTGGTCATGTTGATGCCGTTCGTCGCGAACCCGCCCATGGCTTTGTACAAAGCCGCCGGAATGTTGCGCACCCGGAAGGTGAAGGTGGTGATCATCTGCTCGGCGCGGCGGCTATCGTCCGGGGTGCGGCTCATCACCAGAAAGCGGGTGGTGTTGTTGGCGTGGTCTTCGATATGCGGGGCGAGAACATCAAGGGCATAGATCGCAGCCGCGAGCTCGCTGGCCAAAGCCGCTTTGGTCACATCGCGGCCTTCCGCCACTTCGCGCGCGGCGCGGGCGTTGTCGGAGCTGACCTTACCCTTGATGCCGTGCGCTTTCAGGAACCCCGCGCATTGCGGCAGTATCACCACATGACCATGCGCTTCTTTCACATCCGACAGTTTCGCCCCCGGCACGCCAAGCAGGTTCACATGCACCCGCACGAAGGCTTCATCGACGATATGCAGGCCCGCGCGCGGCAACAGCGAATGCACATCCGCGACCCGGCCATAGGTGGAGTTTTCCACCGCCAACATGCCCAATTCAACCTCGCCCGAGCGAGTCAGTTCGACCACATCTTCAAAGGTGGTGCAAGGAAACGCCTGCATATCCGGGCGCGCCTGCTGGCACGCCTGATGCGAATAGGCCCCCAATTCACCCTGAAACGCGATACGCCCTGACATTTCGACCACTCCGCGGTAAAAAGCCCCGCATTGGGGCTATTGGTCGCGCTACTACACCTTGAAAGAAGGCGGGGGAAGCGGGTAGATAGCCCCAAATCAGGTTCCGGCTTTGCAGCCCACCCAAACACGACCCGAAGGAAGGCGCGACATGTTCGACACGATGACTTTGACCAAGGTGACCGGCGCGGTCTGTGGCTCGCTTCTTGTATATTTGTTCATTTCTTGGGCAGGCGAAGGCATTTACCACAGCGGCGCTGAAAGCCATGGCGGAGAAGAAGTGGCGCAGGCCTATTCGATCGCGGTCGAAGATGCCGCCCCGGCAGACGGTGCAGCCGCCGAAGGCCCGGCTTGGGATGTTGTCTACGCTGCGGCTGATCCAGCGGCTGGCGAGAAAGTTTTCAAGAAATGCGCAGCCTGCCACAAGGTCGATGGCAGCAACGGCACTGGCCCGCATTTGAACGGCATCATCGGGCGGGCGCGTGGCTCGGTCGAAGGCTTCGCCTATTCCGAGGCGATGGCGGCGGACCAAACGCCGTGGACGACCGAACATATGGAATTGTTCATCGAGAACCCGAAGGGCTATGTAAAAGGCACCAAGATGGGCTTCGCTGGTCTTGCAGACATCAAAGACCGCGCCAATGTGATCGCCTATCTTGAGACGATTAAGTAAATCTTTGGCAAATAGCCGGGAAAGCCGCTCTTTCGAGCGGCTTTTTCATTTTCACAAGGCCGCGATGGCTGCGCCGGGCTTGATCACACATTCGCGCCTTGTGGCGCGCGCGGGTTCCGATTTAGCATATACAGCAACAGAGCCGCGGCACAGCGGCGGATGGCAAGGGGTTGGGAATGCGGCAGATCAGAGCGGGCTTGGTGGCGGTGCTGGCGTTTGGCGCAGGGGCTGCTTTTGCCGATGAGGCCAAAGTGATCACCGCGCATGGCATTTCCACCTTTGGCACGCTGAAATACCCCGCCGACTTCAAGCATCTGGATTACGTGAACCCTGATGCGCCCAAAGGTGGCGAAATCTCGGAATGGGCCCCCGGTACGTTTGACAGCGTGAACCCCTATTCGGTCAAAGGGGTGGCGGCGGTGGGGTCCTCGATCTTTTACGAAAGCATCCTGACCAGCCCCGCGGATGAGATCGGTGCCGCCTATTGTCTGATGTGCGAGACGATGGAATATCCCGAAGACCGCTCTTGGGTGATCTTCCATCTGCGCCACGATGTGAAATTCTCGGATGGCAGCCCGATGACCGCCGCCGATGTGGTGTTCAGCTATGAGATGTTCCGCGACAAGGGCATTGCGGAATACCGTTCAGTGTTCAATTCCAAATTCCAGTCGGTTGAGGCTGTGGACGATTACACCGTGAAATTCACCTTCACCCCCGGCACGCCGTTCCGCGATATGCCAGCGATTGCGGGCAGCCTGACGATCATGTCGAAGGCGGATTACGAAGCCAACAAGCGCGATCTGGAAGACAGCACGCTGAAGCCCTTCCTCGGCACCAGCCCCTATGTTTTGGACAGCCTGAAACCCGGCCAGCAGATCATCTACAAGCGCAACCCCGATTATTGGGGCGCCAAGCATCCGCTGAACGTCGGCCAAAACAACTTTGACCGCATCCGCTATGAGTATTTCGGCGATGACACGGCGGCTTTTGAGGCGTTCAAGACCGGGATTTACACCTTCCGGCAGGAGAATTCCTCTAAGCAATGGGCGACGGGCTATCAGTTCAGCAACCTCAGCAACGGCTCGGTGATCAAGACCGAATTGCCGAATGGCAATATCGCCTCGGGTCAGGGATTTCTCCTGAACCTGCGGCGCGAGAAATTCCAGGACCCGAAGGTGCGCGAGGCGATCGGCTTGATGTTCAACTTTGAATGGTCAAACCAGACGCTGTTTTATGGGCTGTACAGCCGGATCAATTCGATCTGGGAGAACACGCAGATGGCCGCCAAGGGTGCGCCAAGTGCTGGTGAAGTGGCGCTGTTGCAGCCCTTGGTCGATGGGGGTCTGCTGCCTGCGACCATCCTGACCGATGACGCGGTGATGGGGTCGGTGTCGACCTCAGCAAAAGGCATCGACCGGGGCAATTTGCGCAAAGCCTCGAAACTGCTGGATGAAGCGGGCTGGGAAGTAGGCAGCGACGGCATCCGCCGCAATGCCAAGGGTGAGACGCTGAAGGTGGATTTCCTGGAAGACACCCCCAGCTTTGAGCGCGTGATCAGCCCCTATGTCGAAAATCTGCGGGCTGCCGGCGTCGATGCGTCGCTGAACATGATTGATCCCGCGCAGATGAGCCAGCGCACCGATCCGCCGAATTTCGATTTCGACGTGATCTCGGGCAATGCGGTGAATGGCGGATACGAGCCGGGCGGCGAGTTGAAGCAGGCGTATTCCTCGGTGACGTCGAACAACTCCACCCGCAACCGGGCGGGCTTTGCCAATCCGGCGGTGGATAAGCTGCTGGATATGGTCGAAGGTGCGAAAACCCGTGAGGAATTAGACACCGTGGTCAATGCGCTGGATCGCGTGCTGCGCGCGCAAAGGTTCTGGATTCCGGGCTGGTTCAACAACAACTATTTCGTCGCCTACTATGATCAATACGACCACCCCGCCACGCTGCCGCCCTATGCCTTGGGCGAGCTTTCGTTCTGGTGGTTTGACCAAGCCAAGGCCGACAAGCTGAAAGCAGCGGGCGTGTTGAAATAAATGCTGGCCTATATCCTTCGGCGGCTGATTCTGGTGATCCCGACATTGCTCGGCATCATGGTGATCAACTTTGCGCTGACGCAATTCGTCCCCGGCGGTCCGTTTGACCAGATTGAAGCGCGGATGCAAGGCTCGGGCGATTCCATCGGCGCGGTGAGTGGCGCTGCTGGCGCGGATGCGGGCACCGATGCCGAAGGCGGCAAGGGTTACGTCGGCGCGCGGGGCTTGCCGCCCGAATTTCGCGCCAAGCTGGAGGTCGAGTTCGGCTTTGCCCGCTTCATTTGCCCGGCGGGCTATGAAGGGTCGCTGCTGCAACAGGCTAAGGATTGCCAGAAGGAAATGATCCCGTCTTACGAGCGGTTCTTCATCATGATGGGGAAATTCATCCGATTTGACTTTGGCCAAAGCTATTTCCGTTCCGAAAGCGTGATGGGTCTGGTGGCGGAAAAGCTTCCCGTCTCGATCACCCTCGGCCTGTGGTCCACCCTGCTGGCCTATATGATCTCGATCCCCTTGGGCATCCGCAAGGCGGTGACGGATGGCTCGCGATTTGACAGTTGGACCTCTGGCGTGATCATCGCGGCTTACGCAATTCCGGGGCTATTGGTGGCGGTGATGCTGCTGGTGTTGTTCGCGGGCGGGTCGTATTGGAAAATCTTTCCGCTGCGCGGGCTGACATCCGAGAACTTTGATCAGCTCTCACTGCTGGGCAAGGTCGGCGATTACCTGTGGCACATCACTCTGCCGGTGATCGCCAGCACGATCTCATCCTTTGCGACGCTGACGCTGTTGACCAAGAACAGCTTTTTGGACGAGATCAAAAAGCAATATGTGATGACAGCGCGCGCCAAGGGCCTGTCAGAGCGGCGGGTGCTTTACGGCCATGTGTTCCGCAACGCGATGCTGATCGTGATCGCGGGGTTTCCGGCCTTGTTCATCGGGGTGTTCTTTGGCGGCAGTCTGATCATCGAAAACATCTTTTCGTTGGATGGCCTCGGCCAGCTAGGCTTCAAATCGGCGGTGGAACGCGATTATCCGGTGATTTTCGGCACCTTGTTCGCCTTTGGCCTGATGGGACTGATCGTCGGTATCATCTCGGATTTGATGTATGTCTGGGTCGATCCCCGCATTGATTTTGAGCGGAGGGGGTGATGGCTTTGTCGCCTTTGAACCAGCGGCGTTGGCGCAATTTCAGGGCCAACAAGCGGGCCTATTGGTCTTTGATACTGTTCGCCGCGCTGTTCGGGTTGTCGTTGTTTGCCGAAGTTCTGGCGAATGATCGGCCTTTGCTGGTGAATTATCGCGGCGAATGGCGGATGCCGTTTCTGAAATTCTACACCGAAACCGACTACGGCGGCGATTTCCGCACCGAAGCGAACTACAAAGCGCCCGAGGTGCAATGTCTGATCGTCACCGGCGGTGTGGTCGATTGCTTTGATACCCCCGATGATATTCTTGCGGCGGTGGGCGCGGGCACTTATCAAGCCGAGAGCTTTCAGAAGGGTCGTATAATCTGGCCGCTGATACCATTTTCCTACAACACGATCAATGATCTGGGCGGGCAAGCGGCACCTTCTGCCCCGGATGCGACGCACTGGCTCGGCACCGATGACACCAGCCGCGATGTGCTGGCGCGGGTGATCTATGGCTTCAGGCTGTCGGTGGCCTTTGCGCTGATCGTGACGGTTTTGACTTCGGTGTTGGGCATCGCGGCCGGGGCGGTGCAAGGCTATTTCGGCGGCAAGGTTGATCTTATTTTCCAGCGCGTGCTGGAGATTTGGGGCGGCACACCGGATCTTTATGTGATCATCATCGTGTTTTCGGTCTGGCAGCGCAGTTTCTGGATATTGATTTTCCTGATGATCGCCTTTGGCTGGACAAGGCTGATCGGCATCGTGCGGGCAGAATTCCTGCGAGCGCGGAATTTTGAATATGTTCGCGCCGCCAAAGCCTTGGGCGTGCCGGATCTGGTGATCATCGTGCGGCATGTGTTGCCGAATGCGATGGTGGCAACGTTGACAATGCTGCCGTTTGTGGTGTCGGGCGCGATTGGCTCATTGGCAGCGCTGGATTATCTCGGCTTTGGTTTGCCTGCATCATTGCCGAGTTTGGGCCAGCTTTCGCGACAAGCGCAGCAGAATTTGCAGATGCCCTCACTGGCCTTCACCGCGTTTTTCACCTTTGCCATCATGCTGTCGCTGCTGGTCTTCATCTTTGAAGGCGTCCGCGATGCGTTTGACCCCAGAAAGACCTTCCAATGAATGCGGTGTTGGAGGTCTTGAACCTGAATATCGGCTTCCGTCAGGATGGGCAGGATTTTTCCGCCGTGCGCGGGGTCAGTTTCACCGTCGGCAAGGGAGAGACGGTGGCCTTGGTCGGTGAGTCTGGTTCAGGCAAATCAGTGACAGCTTTGTCGACTGTGGGGCTGCTGCCCGATAGCGCGCGGGTGACGGGTTCGGTCAAGTATCTTGGGCAGGAAATGGTCGGGGCATCTCAGGCGCAGTTGCGGCAGGTGCGCGGCAATGACATCAGTTTCATCTTTCAGGAACCGATGACCAGCCTGAACCCGCTGCACACGATTGAGCGGCAGTTGGCGGAAAGTCTTAGCCTGCATCAAGGGCTTGGCGGGGCCGCCGCGCGCGCGCGCAGTTTGGAATTGCTGGATAAGGTGGGAATTCGCGACGCCGAAAGCCGCCTGACCGCCTATCCACATCAGTTATCAGGCGGGCAGCGCCAGCGCGTGATGATCGCGATGGCTTTGGCGAATGGGCCCGAACTGTTGGTGGCGGATGAGCCGACCACGGCCTTGGATGTGACGATTCAGGCGCAAATATTGGCGCTGCTCGCGGATTTGAAGCAGACCGAGGGGCTTTCTCTCCTGTTCATCACGCATGATCTGGGCATCGTGCGGCGCATCGCTGACCGGGTCTGTGTGATGCAGGGCGGCGAGATTGTTGAACAGGGGCTGACGGCGGAAATCTTTGCCAATCCGCAGCATCCCTACACGCAGAAATTGCTGGCAGCAGAACCGCAAGGGCGCCCTGATCCGGTGGCTGTGAATGCGCCTGTGGTGGTCGAGGTTGACAAGCTGCGGGTGTGGTTTCCGATCCAGCAGGGATTTATGCGCAAGGTCGTCGGCCATGTGAAAGCGGTGAATGAGGCGTCTTTGTCGGTGCGGGCGGGGGAAACCCTTGGGATCGTTGGCGAATCCGGCTCGGGCAAGACCACGCTGGCGTTGGCAATTTTGCGGCTGATCGACTCGGCTGGGCGGATCACCGTTTTGGGGCGGGATATTCAGGGGTTGCAGGCACGCGCGATGCGCGATCATCGCCGCGATATGCAGATCGTGTTTCAAGACCCGTTTGGCAGTCTTTCCCCCCGGATGACAGCGGCGGAGATTATCGCCGAGGGCTTAGGCGTGCATGGGCTTGAGCCGGGGCGCAACCGGGCCGAGATGGTGGCGGAAATCATGGCAGAGGTGGGCTTAAATCCCGCGATGGCGGCGCGCTATCCGCATGAGTTTTCCGGTGGCCAACGGCAGCGCATCGCGATTGCCCGCGCGATGATCCTGCGGCCAAAACTGGTGGTGTTGGACGAGCCGACCTCTGCCTTGGATATGACGGTGCAGGTGCAGATCGTTGACCTTCTGCGCGATTTGCAGCGCAAATGGGGGTTGGCTTATGTGTTCATCAGCCATGATCTGCGGGTGATCCGGGCACTTGCCCACAAGGTGATGGTGATGAAAAATGGCGAAGTGGTAGAGGCGGGCCCAGGCGCCGATTTGTTCGCCAACCCCAAAACCGACTACACCCGCGCGCTGATGGCGGCGGCTTTCGGAGACAATCTGCGGCCATGAAGATCTTGTTTGTGCATCAGAATTTCCCCGGTCAGTTCCTGTATCTCGCCCCGGAACTCGCCACGCGCAGCCATGAATGTCTGGCGCTGACGGATTTCAGCAACAATCGCGCCTCGCCGATCCCGCTGGCGAAATACAAGCATGAGGCGCAGGCGGTAGACCCCGCCGCCACCCGTCTGGGCCGCAACTATACCACGATGAGCGACCGCGGCGTCACCGTGGCGCGGGCGGCGCAGGCAATGCGGGCGAAAGGCTATGTGCCGGATGTGATCTTCGGTCATTCCGGTTGGGGCGAGACGTTGTTTCTGAAAGAGGTCTGGCCCGAGGCCAAGCTGATCGTCTATGCCGAGTTCTACTACCGGGGGCGTGGCGCGGATGTCGGCTTTGACCCCGAGTTCGGCGAGCCGAATTTTGATCAGGTGATGATTGCCCAAGGCCGCGCCACCTATCTGGGGCAGGCTTTGGCCCATGCCGATGCCGGGCTGTCGCCAACGGAATGGCAGGCTTCGACCTATCCCGACGCGTTGCGCAAAATGATCACGGTGATTCATGATGGGGTTGATACCAGCGGTATGGCCCCCGATCCGCAAGCGCGGTTTAGATTGCCGAATGGTCGCATGGTCACACCGGGGGATGAGGTTCTGACCTTTGTGAACCGAAATCTGGAGCCTTATCGCGGCTATCACAGCTTCATGCGCGCCCTGCCTGCGGTGATGGCAGCGCGGCCAAGCGCACAGGTGGTGATCGTCGGTGGCGATGAGGTGTCTTATGGCGCGACCCCGAAGGGCGAGAAGGGCTGGAAAGAGCGGTTCTTGTCCGAAGTACGCGACCGCCTGGATATGAACCGCGTGCATTTCATGGGCAAGGTGCCCTACCCCGATTTCGTGGCGCTGATGAAGGTTTCCTGCGTCCATGCGTATCTGACCTATCCCTTCGTGCTGTCCTGGTCGATGATCGAGGCGATGGCGGCGGGCTGCCATATCATCGGCTCGGCCACCCGTCCGGTGATGGAGGCGTTGGAACATGGCAAGACCGGAACCTTGGTCGATTTCTTCGATGTGCCGGGCTGGTCGGCGGCGATGATCGAAGGCTTGGCACACCCGGAGCGGTTTATCGAGATGCGGGCGGCGGCGCGGGCGGTGGCGCTGGAGCGTTACGATCTGCGCGGAAATTGCCTGCCGCGTATGGTGGGCTTTGTGGAAAGTTTCGCGCCCAAAAGTTAACGGCGCTCATCCGCCCTGTCAGGCGTCTTCGCTTTTGCCAAGCGCGGACTGACCGCAAGGGAAGGACAAGCGGCGGGTCAGACGGCGGCGGAGTGTTTGGCCTTGCTTTGGTCGTAGGCGTCAAACATCCGGGCCACCATGCGGGTCAGCGGGCGGCTTGGTTCCGGGATCGTAAGACCCGTTGCATCCAACTTCAGCATCTGCGGGAAGGCTCGCGCGGCATTGGTCAGCAGCTGATCCAGTTGCTCAGGCATCACCGGAAAATCGCGCAGAACCTCAGCACGGTTGATGTGGAAATCGCACATCAGCGCCTCGATCAGCCGCCCTCGCAGGATGTCTTCTCCGCCAAAAGCATGGCCACGCTCGGTTGAAAACTGTCCCGCGCGGATGGCTTTGGTATGGGCGGCGGTGGCGGGGGCGTTTTGCGCGTAACCTTGCGGGAAACGCGAGATCGACGAGGCCCCAAGCCCGATCAGGATCGGCGAGATATCATCGGTATAGCCTTGGAAATTCCGCCGCAGTTTTCCGGCTTTGGCGGCCTGCGCCATGCTGTCGCTGGGTTTGGCGAAATGGTCGATGCCGATTTCGGCATAGCCATCTGCGACAAACAGCGCGCGCGCGGTCTCGAACAGCTCCAGCCGCTCCTCGGGCGTCGGTAAAGCATCGGTGGGGATCAGCTGCTGGCGGCGGCTGATCCATGGCACATGGGCATAGCCGTAAAGCGCCACCCGGTCAGGCGCCAAAGCCAGCAGCTTTTGCACGGAATCAGCGATGCGGGCCGGAGTTTGATGTGGCAGGCCGTAGAGGATGTCGGCGTTGAGGCTGGGCACGCCACGGGCGCGGATCATCTGAACCACGGCAAGGGTTGTCTCATAGGGCTGTTCGCGGCCAATCGCGGCTTGGATTTGCGGATCAAAGTCCTGCACGCCGATCGAGGCGCGGTTCATACCTGCGGCCACCAGTGCATCAAGACGCGGGGCATCAATTTCCGTTGGGTCAATCTCGACCGAGAACGTGCCGCCCTCGGCCATCGGTACAACGTCAAAAATCTGCGCAGCCAGATCGCGGATCAGCTCAGGGGCCAGCATGGTGGGCGTGCCACCGCCCCAGTGTAGTTTTGCCAACCGGATACCGGGGGCGAGATGGCTGCGCAGCAGTTCAATCTCGGCCTTCAAGACCTTGGCATAGGCGCGCACCGGATCATCGGATTGGGTGCCTTGGGTGCGGCAGGCGCAAAACCAGCACAGGCGGCGGCAGAATGGGACATGTACATACAGCGAAATCTCTGTATTGGTGGGAATACTGTGGAGCCAACCTGCGAAATCGGCAGGTCCTACCGCGCCGCTAAACTGCGGTGCCGTTGGGTAGCTGGTATAGCGGGGCACGCGCGCGTCAAAGAGACCGAGCTGCATCAGTTGCGATTGGACTGTCATGCGCGTAGCTTGGCAGCGAGGGCAATCGGATGCCTTGACCCAGATCAATCGAGCCGAACCCATCAACCGAAAGGCCGGATATGTCGCATCACGACCCCAAAATCGCCGATTTGAATTGCGGCGACTGTCCGATCCGGCACCGGGCGGTTTGTGCGCGCTGTGAGACGGATGAGCTGCATCAGCTGGAAGCGATCAAATATTACCGCAGCTTTCAGGCCGGCCAGCCGGTGATCTGGTCGGGGGACCGGATGGAGTTTGTGGCCTCGGTGGTCACCGGCATCGCGACGCTGACCCAGACCATGGAGGATGGGCGGAGGCAGATGGTGGGCTTGTTGTTGCCGTCAGATTTCATTGGCCGTCCCGGTCGGGCCCATGCAGCCTATGATGTCACCGCGACCACCGATCTTGTGATGTGCTGTTTTCGCAAGAAGCCGTTTGAGGAATTGATGGGCTCGACCCCGCATATCGCGCAGCGGTTGCTGGAAATGACGCTGGATGAATTGGACGCCGCGCGCGAATGGATGCTGCTGCTTGGCCGCAAGACGGCGCGCGAGAAGATTGCCTCGCTGCTCACCATCATTGCGCGGCGCAATGCGTCTTTGAAAGTGGCCAGCAAGGGCGGGGTGCGGTTTGATTTGCCTTTGACGCGCGAGGAGATGGCGGATTATCTGGGGCTTACATTAGAGACGGTCAGCCGTCAGATCTCGATCCTGAAACGCGAGGGGGTGATCGTGCTGGAAGGCAAGCGGCATGTGATCGTGCCGAATTTGGACCGTCTGCTGGAGGAAACCGGGGACGATTCCGATGGCGGGATGTTGAACTGAGGTCCCAACTCGGGACCTTTTAGAATCCCTTGAAAACAATGGTTTGACCCTGTCACATTAAGAGTTTTTTAATCTTTCAAGCCCTGATGCAGGAGATGCCATGCCGCAACAGCCAGACCCCGAGCAGCCGCGTGGCGCCTTGACCCTGCGCACGCTGACCATGCCGCGCGATGTCAACAACAACGGCGATATTTTTGGCGGCTGGGTGCTGTCTCAGATGGATATGGCGGCGGGGATTGTGGCGTCGGCCCGCGCGCATGGCCGGGTGGCGACGGTGGCGATTGATGCGATGCAATTCATCCGCCCGGTGAAGGTGGGCGATGTGCTCTGCATCTATGTCAGCATCGCACGCGTCGGGCGGACCTCGATGGGCTTGCAGATTGAGGCTTGGGTGCTGCGCGATCGGCAAGAGCGACGCGAGAAGGTCACGCATGGCTTGTTCACCTTTGTCGCGATTGATGAGGACGGCAAGCCGCGCCCGCTTCCGGCAGAATAAGCCAAGCTTCACAGTCGCGCGAGCAGGGCCGATCATCAGACCAAAGGCTGATCTTGCAGCGCCCGCCCTGTGCTATTGTGGCAATGCAGGGTCTTGGTGCGCCACCCCTGCGCCGCGCAGGACCGGGGGGCTGCCTTGGTTGATCCTGCGACGTTGCTGCGGAACATCTGACCGCAAGGAGATCTGTGATGCAATATAGCAAACACCTGACCGCGCTGAGTGCGGCTTTCATTCTGGGCTCTGCCCTTGCTGCGCAAGCGGCGGGGATGCTGGCCGATGCCAAGGGCATGACTTTGTATGTATTCGACAAGGATACGGGCGGGGTTTCGGCCTGCTACGACGATTGCGCGGTGAAATGGCCGCCCTATCTGGGCAAGGCTGCCGACAAAATGACCGAGGGCTGGACTTTGGTCGACCGCACCGATGGCACCAAGCAATGGGCCTATGACGGCAAGCCTACGTATTATTTCGCGGGCGACAAGGCCAAGGGCGATGCCACTGGCGACGGCATGGGCGGCAAATGGCATGTGATCAAGGAATGATCTGCGGCCTTTGCTGAATGACAAAGAGGCGAGGGAAATCCCTCGCCTCTTTGGTTTAACGCGCTTGTCTAAGCGGCGGTTTCTGCGCTTTGGGGGCGATCAGAAAATACCCGTCACATAGAGCAAAATGATCACCACAATCGGGATTCCGAGGAAGTAAGCAGCGATGCCTTTCATGGCGTTCTCCTTGTATTTGCGTGTCGAACCTGTTGGGCAAACCCCGATAGCGTGGTTTGGTTCCCGTCGCAGAGCGCAGCTTTGAGATAAATTTACAGAATTGTGACTCGTGCTACCTCAGGAACCATTTTCGGTTTCACGCGTTAAGCTTTGACATGACAGCGGCACTGAAGTCTTTGATTTATCAGAGGATGTCTGATCGTCAGGCTATGGTGACGTTTTTGCAAACCCAAAGCGTTAATGGAGATTATCATGGACAAAGACCGGATCGTAGGCTCGGCCAAAGTGGTTGCAGGTAAGGCGAAATCGGCGGTTGGATCGGTGATCGGCGATGCCAAGATGCAAGCCGAAGGCAAGGCCGATCAAGTTGAAGGCCGGGTGCAGAACGCTGTCGGCAGCGCCAAAGACACCGTGCGCGACGTGATCAAGGGCAAGTAAGCCCAAGAATTTCGCGGGTTGGCCGCTCAGGCCAACCCGCCCCCTGCCATTTTTTCATGGAGATACCCGATGTCGCTTGGAACCATTCTGCTGATCATCTTGGTGATCTTCCTGCTCGGTGGCTTTAGCGGCCGTTTCGGCGGCTACGGCTATGGCTTTGGCCACGGTGGCGTCGGTGTGATCGGCGTGGTGGCGATCATCGTGCTGGTGTTGGTGCTGACCGGGCGGATGTGAGGGTGAGTAGCCCGGTTTCTTCGAAACTGAGGCTTGGGCTGCAAATCGAACGCGCGGCGCAATCATTTGTTAATGCTTTTTCGGCAAGCTGCGACCATGCCGCATTACATTCGCCCCAAAATCACTGGCGCTTGCGTGTTTTTTACGGTGGTTTTGGCGCGTCGCGGCAGCGATCTTCTGGTGCGTGAAATGGATCGGCTGCGGACTTCGGTGCGGGATGTTCAAATGCCGCGACCTTTTCAGATCGACGCTTTCGTGATCCTACCAGATCATATTCACGCAATTTGGACACTGCCAGCAGGGGATTGCCACTATGCGCTGCGCTGGGCTGCAATCAAAGCGCAGTTTTCCATCGAAATGGGTAGGGCGGGGTTCACCCCGCCGCCGCCCGTTGGATTTCGCAATGGCGGGGTGAACCCCGCCCTACGGCGCAAAGGAGAGGTTGGGCTTTGGCAGCCTCGATTTTGGGAACATCACATCCGGGGTCAGGCCGATTTCGATGCGCATCTGAAGTATTGCTGGGGCAACCCGGTCAAGCATGGATTGGTGACGCGCGCGGTCGATTGGCCTTATTCGTCGATCCACCGCGATATCCGCTTGGGACGGGTGGATGCGGAATGGAGTGGATTGGTTCCTGACGGCGCATATGGTGAGTAGGGCGGGGTTCACCCCGCCACACGTTTTAGCAAAGGCGGGGTGAACCCCGACCTACCGATTACCGACTGAACCGCTTATACTTCGCCCGCTTCGGCTCCAGCGCATCTGGCCCCAAGCGACGGACTTTGTCTTCTTCATAGGCTTGGAAGTTGCCCTCGAACCATTCGACATGCGCATCGCCTTCAAACGCCAGCATATGGGTGCAGAGGCGGTCGAGGAAGAAGCGGTCGTGGCTGATGATGATGGCGCAGCCGGCGAAATCTTCGATAGCCGATTCAAGGGCTTGCAGGGTTTCAACGTCAAGGTCGTTGGTCGGCTCATCGAGCAGCAGCACGTTGCCGCCCGACCGCAGCAGTTTTGCCATGTGAACGCGGTTGCGTTCGCCGCCTGACAGCAGGCCGACTTTCTTCTGCTGGTCGGTGCCTTTGAAGTTGAACGCTCCGGTGTAGACGCGGGAGTTCAACGACATATCGCCAAGTTGGATGACTTCCGAGCCACCAGAGATTTCTTCCCAGACGTTTTTGTTGGGGTCCAAAGCGTCACGCGACTGGTCAACGTACGATAGCTGCACGGTGTTACCCAAAACAATCGTGCCCTCGTCGGGTTGTTCTTGCCCCGATAACATGCGGAACAAAGTCGATTTGCCCGCACCGTTCGGGCCGATCACGCCGACGATGGCCCCCGGCGGGATGGTGAAAGTCAGATCCTCGATCAGTTGCTTGTCGCCCATGTGTTTCTTCAGGCCGGTGACTTCGATCACCTTGGAGCCCAGACGTTCGCCGTTCGGGATGATGATCTGCGCCGAGGATGCGCGTTCCAGCACGGTCTGGCCTGCCATTTCGTTATAGCGCGCCAAGCGGGCCTTGCCTTTGGACTGGCGGGCTTTGGCACCGGAGCGAATCCACTCCAGTTCCTTCTCCAGCGCCTTCTGCTTAGATTTATCCTCACGCGCCTCTTGGCTCATCCGTTTGGCTTTTTGCTCCAGCCAAGCCGAGTAGTTGCCCTCGTAGGGCATACCACGGCCACGGTCGAGTTCCAGAATCCACGAGGTGATGTCGTCGAGGAAATAGCGGTCATGAGTGACGATCAGGATGGTGCCGCGATAGGCGATCAGGTGTTTTTGCAGCCAGGCGATGGATTCGGCGTCAAGGTGGTTGGTCGGCTCATCCAGCAGCAGCATATCGGGGGCTTCGAGCAGCAGTTTGCACAAAGCCACGCGGCGGCGTTCACCGCCCGAAAGGCTATCGACATCGGCATCATCGGGCGGGCAGCGCAGCGCATCCATCGCGACACCGACCGAAGCCTCAAGTTCCCACAGGTTGCCCGCGTCGATCTCGTCTTGCAGTTGGGCCATCTCGTCGGCTGTCTCGTCCGAATAGTTCATCGCCAATTCGTTGTAGCGTTCCAGAATGGCAGTTTGTTTCGCCACGCCCAGCATGACGTTGCCCTTCACATCCAAGGTCGGGTCCAGATAGGGTTCCTGCGCCAGATAGCCGACTTTAGCACCCTTGGCGGCCCAAGCCTCGCCCTTAAAGTCGGTGTCCATGCCGGCCATGATCTTCAGCAGGGTCGATTTACCCGAGCCGTTGATGCCGACCACACCGATCTTCACGCCGGGCAGGAAGTTCAGGTGGATATTCTCAAAGCACTTCTTGCCACCCGGATAGGTCTTGGAGACGCCTTCCATGTGGTAGACATATTGATACGAGGCCATTGGGGTGCTCCTGACAAAGTCGCTGTGCGCTGTTGCTGCGCTATGTAGCGATTGTTGGGGACAAGGGCAACGTGGGGGTGGGACGTAATAGGATCAACTAGGTTCAGGAGGTTGTGGTTTATCGAAAGTTTCACGCCAGAATCGGTCAAAATGTGCAGATCGGTCATCCACTATACTGAAGTCGAGCTCGGCCTCAGTTCCCTTGATAGATTCTTCGCCCGGATTTTCCATCAACGCCCTCCGCCACAATGGTGCAATCTGACCGCTATGGTCACTTGCGGGTGGGCGCTGTGCGACAGCAGGGTTTGTACAGGTGCGACCATCGTCTTATCCATGCGCTCGCAAGTGTTTGCGTCTTTCATCACACACGGGTCAGAATTATGAATTACAAACAATATGTTATGATGGTTTAGCCGCGCAGGTTCCCCATTCGGAAGAAATCGGCTGGGGGGAGGCGTGCAGAGAGCAACTTGCGGTTGTCGGGGGTTTGGCCGCAGCATTTCTTTGCTGCTGCGGCGAGGAACAACTGCGCTTGTATCACGCGCGTGGAAGCAGGCTGTTGTCTGGATCAGCCATTCGGGGTTTGGGCAGATCAACAGCGTCTGGTTTGCCGAAGCCGGGTTCAGATCAGATCAGATCAGATCGAACAATGTTTATGCCCAGCAAAGCTATCCGCCCTGTCCTGCGATAATGTGATCAGGTTGCGGTGCTGCGGTGCATATCACCTGTGCCGGGCCGCGCTGCGGGACAGGCGTTCTGTTTGCCCTGCTCAGTTTAGAATTCCGATTTAGGCGGCAAAGGCGCAGAATAAACACGATCACGAAAGTCGTGTAAGCACCGCTGCCTATAGAGAGACGACCGCAATGACCTATCCGGTTTTCAGCTTCCCACTGCCCCCCGTGCCTTCGTCGCCGCCAGAGGCAGACCTGGCCCTGCTGGTGCGGCAAGCCGCAGCCGCATTGGCTGGATTGGCGCTGATCACCTTGCAAAGCCATTACGACATGGCGGCGTTCCGGCTGCGCGGGTTGCTGCAAGAGATTGAGCGGTTGCCCACCGCAGAGTGGTCGCTGGGGGATCGCGATTGCGCGGTGTTGCTCTGGCGGTTGCGGGTTTTTGACGGCCTTTGTGACACTCATTTTCTAACCGGTCTGCCAAACCTGCAGGCTTGGGCGCAGCACATGCTGACGCAAGACAGCGCTGCTGACCTGCGCGCACCGTTGGCAGCCGCGCGGTTTCTTGCACAGCAGCGCGCCTTGGGCGGTCTGCTGACCAACCCGCAGCGCGATGTGCTGTGGCAGGCGCTTTAAGCGCAGGTTCAGCCTACCGGCCATGACGTATACAAGCCCAGATCACGGGCATGCGCCGTTACGGGCGCATTGGGGCGTGCTGCCTGCAAGATCTGTTGTCCTGCCCCACGACGTGATTCACCGTCCTGTTAGCCTCTGAAAACCAGCGATGGGCCAGAAGCCGCAATCATTCCGTTCTGCAACTGCATGGCATTGCGCCGCTCCGAATCGCGGATGGTGCGATCATGGCAGCGTTATTTCGGGCGACACCATCGCGCCCGTGATGCTGCGATGAAAGCGATCTGATCCGCGTTGGGCAATATGCCCCGCAACAGGGCTGGTGCGCGCCTGCTAAAGTTTTGCTGGAAACAGAAAGGCCCGCGTGTTGACTGCGGCTGGGTGAGAATTTATTTCTTGTTCCCCGCCGTTTCCGCCCGCTGCAGTTAGGCGATCATAAATTATAATTTCACCATATCAATGTATTACACGATATACCGCCATTTGCGACACCTCCCCCCTCGCTTACAGACCATGCAATCTCAGCAGCGTTGACAATATCTACTAAACTGATCGAGATTACCCCATCGAACCCTTTCTTAAGGCCATCCGCTGCATGGCACAGGAGTCTACGACGATGCTGCTTTCCAGACGCGCCTTTGGCGCAACCGCCTTGCTGCTGACCACGGCTTTCGCCCTCTCGGCCCATGCCGAAAAGATCACCACCCTGAAAATTGGCTACCAGAAAACCAATCTGCCCGTCGTGGCCAAGCAACTCGGCCTGATCGAGAAGGCGCTAGAGCCGCAGGGTGTGGCGGTGGAATGGGTGGAATTCGCGGCTGGTCCGCCGTTGGTCGAGGCGCTGAATGTGGGTGCGATCCAACTGGGTTGGACCGGCGACGCGCCGCCGATTTTCGGGCAATCGGCAGGCTCGGCGATTGTGTACATCGCAGCTCTGCCCTCGAATGGTGAAGGCGAGGCGGTGTTCACCAAGTCCGACAGTGGTATCAAGAGCATCGCTGATCTGAAGGGCAAGAAGGTGGGCGTCGGCAAAGGCACCAGCGCGCATAACCTTCTGGTCGCGGCGCTGCAAGCCAATGGGCTGAAGCTGTCGGATATCGAGGTGATCTATCTTAGCCCTGCCGATGCGGCGGCGGCTTTTGCCTCGGATGCCATCGTGGCTTGGGCGGTCTGGGATCCGTTCTTCGCGATTGCCGAGACCAAATATCAGCCGACTGTTCTGGCGCGGTCGTCCGAGGTGTTGAAGGTCAACACCTATTTCCTCGCCAACCGTGATTTCGCCGCCGATGCCGATAATGCTGCCGTGGTCACAGCGACCGTGGCGGCTTTGGGCGAAGCCGCGGCTTGGGCCGATGCCAACCGCGATAAGGTTGCCGCGACAGTGGCCGAGGTGACGGGTGTGCCGATTGAGGCGCAGACTTTGGCGGTGAGCCGGGCGAAGTTCGGGATTTATCCAATCACGCCCGAGATTATCGCCGGTCAGCAAGCCACCGCGGATCGCTTCTTCGCTTTGGGGCTGATCCCGAATGCGGTGAACATCTCAGATGCGATCTGGACCGCGCCGAACTGATGTTTCCCTTGAAACCGATGGCGGTGCGTCCCCGCTTGGGGCGCACCGCCTCAGTGCAAAAGGCCTATCCATGCGCGGAAATTATCTGATCGGAGTGCCGAGATGAGCGGCTTGCAAGCGCGGTTTGGCGCGGCGATTGGCTGGCTGCTGCCGGTGCTGATCCTGCTGTTGTGGGAGGCTTTGTCGCGCGCAGGCGTGATCACCGAAAACGTGCTGCCCGCGCCGAGCGAGGTGTTTGCAGCCTTGCTGCGGGTGCTGCAATCGGGTGATTTGGCGCGCAATATCGGTGTCAGTGCCTGGCGGGCGCTGACGGGGTTGGCGATTGGTGGGGCGATTGGTTTTGCCTTGGGGTTGGCGAATGGGCTTTCCTTGCTCAGCCGCAATCTGACCGACACAACCTTGCAAATGGTGCGGAATATCCCGCATTTGGCGCTGATCCCCTTGGTGATCTTGTGGTTCGGCATTGATGAAGGTGCCAAGCTGTTCCTTGTCGCCCTTGGGGTGTTTTTCCCGATTTATGTCAACACCTTGCTGGGCATCCAAACGGTGGACCCGCAGCTGATCGAGATGGGGCGTACCTATGGTATGGACCGCCGCGCGCTGTTTTTGCGGGTGATTTTGCCGGGGGCTTTGCCGTCGATTTTCGTGGGCCTCCGCTATGCTTTGGGAATCATGTGGCTGACGCTGATCGTGGCAGAAACCATCTCGGCCTCATCCGGCTTGGGATACATGGCGATGCAGGCGCGCGAGTTTTTGATGATTGATGTCGTGGTGCTGTCGATCCTGATCTACGCGCTGCTGGGCAAATTGGCTGACAGTTTTGTGCGGTTGTTAGAGCGGCTTTGCTTGCAATGGCACCCGGCGTTTCAGAAAACCGCGAGGACATGATGATCCAGACCCCGCATTTGCGCCGCGTTGATGTGGCCCTCGATACCCGTCCACCGGCTTTTGCCTTCCAAGGCGTGCATCGGCATTTCGGTGCGAAATCAGTGCTGGACGATATCGACCTTGTGGTGCCGCAGGGCCAGTTTGTCGCCATCATCGGCAAAAGCGGTTGCGGCAAAAGCACCTTGCTGCGGCTGCTGGCGGGGCTGGATCAGCCGGATGGCGGCCAGATCACCCGTGCCGCTGTGCAGCCGGGACAATCGGGCATTCGCATCATGTTTCAGGAACCACGCTTGCTGCCTTGGGCGCGGGTGGTGGATAACGTCGCGGTGGGGCTGACCGGGCTTGCGGGCCGCGCCGAGGCTGCGGCGCGGGCCCATGATCTGCTGGCCAAGGTCGGGCTGGCGGGGCGGGATGGCGAATGGCCCTCGGTTCTGTCGGGCGGGCAGCGGCAGCGGGTGGCTTTGGCGCGGGCACTGATCGGGCAGCCGAGTGTGCTGGCGTTGGACGAGCCGTTGGGCGCGCTGGATGCGTTGACGCGGATTGAGATGCAACAGCTGCTCAGCCGGATCTGGCGGGCGCAGGGCTTTACCGCCGTTCTGGTGACGCATGATGTAGCCGAGGCGGTGGTGCTGGCGGATCGGGTGATCGTGCTGGATGCGGGCCGCGTGGCGCTGGATCTGGCGATCCCGCTGCCGCGCCCGCGTCGGCATGGCCATCCTGATCTGGCTGGCTACGAGCAGCAGATTTTGGCGCAGTTGTTTGGCGATGAGGGCGGGAGCGCCGGTTAGGTCAGCTTTGCGGCTACAAGGTTTTGCCCAGCCAGAGCGTTGCGGGAAAGCTGGTATAGGCCGGAATGTCGTGCCAGCCGTCGCGGCGGTAAAGCGTGATGGCCTCGGTCAGCGCCGCATTGGTGTCGAGTTTCAGCTGGGCATAGCCCAGGGTTTTGGCGCGGGATTCGATGGCGTGCATCAGGCGGCGGGCGAGGCCTTGGCCACGGGCAGAAGGATCGACCCAGAGCCGTTTGACCTCGGCAGTTGTGGCATCCAGCGGGCGGAGGGAGACGGTGCCGACGGGCAGATCGTCGCTCCACGCGATGAGGAAAGCGCCGTGCGTCGGTCGGTAGGCTTCGGGATCGGGCAGAGGCAGGGTCAGCATATCGCGGCTGAGGCTGGGGATTTTCTCGCACAACAGGTGGTAATAGGCGTCGAGGCAAGCGAGCGCGGCGGGGTCAGTGGCGTCGGCGTCGCGGATTTCGAGTTGGTCGCGCAGCAGGGTGGTGGCGATCAGGTCCATCGCGTCGATCAGGGCTTGGGGATGCTTGCCTGCGCGGGCGAGGGTCTGGGTAGCGCGGGCGTAACCGATGGCGTTATAGGCCTGCATTTCGACCGCGCCTGCCGGGGTAAGCTGGGCGGTGCGGCGGCGGCGGTCGGTGGGGTCGGTGGCAAGCTGGATCAGGTGTTCGGACTCCAAGCTGCGCAGCAGGCGGCTGAGCAAGCCGGAATCGAGCGCCAGTTTGGCGCGGATGTCGGCCACATCGGTGCCTTGCACGGTGATCAGTTGCAGCACACGGGCGGCCCCCAGCGGACGACCCCGACCCAGGTATGAATGGTCAAGCGCACCGACCTCACGGGTGACGGCGCGGTTGAAACGGCGCAGGCGGGCGATGGTGTCGAGCATTGTTACGGCCTTGGTTTGCTGCATAGAGGCCGGGGGCCAGCCCCCGCACCCCCGGAATATTTAAGCCAATGTGAAAGCAAATTTTAATTAAATTGGCGGGATTGCGCGGGTGGAGTTATTTATCTGACTTTGATCAGGCATTTGCAAGTGACAAGAATGGAATGCGGCAAGCTATGCGCCAGCCGCCGAGGTAAATCGCGGGTGATCAAGGTTTTGGGTTTGATATGGCCACTATCTGCGGTAGCCATAGCGACGTGGCGGCCGGGTGGGGGCTAAGATGCTGAAACGGCTGATAACGCGGCGCAACTTTATCGCGGCAGGTTCTGGGGCGCTGGTCACAGCTTGCGCCGCGCCGATCAAGCTGGCCGAGCCACCTACCCTTTACAGCATTGGCACGACGTTTCCGCAAGATGACGTGCCCGTCGCGTTGCGCACGGTTGATCCGTCGATCTTCTACGTCACCGATCGTGCGCCGATTGTTGAGGCCGGGCAACTGGTTGGCTATAGCCATGCGCGGTCATCCTCGATGGTGTTCGGCGCGGCAAAGGTGCGATTTGGCAATATCGACAGTTGGCAGAATCTGGTCACCCGCAGTGAAACTGCCTCAAACCGCCGTCAGGTGTTAAGCACCGAAAGTTACCACGAGATCGTGCGGTTTCCCGAGACTCCACTGCCGTTTGTGCGCAATGCGGCCGACCGGATCGTGCCAGAACCTGCGGCACAGCACAACTACCGCGCCGATGTGGTGGCGTTTCAGCAAGCGTTTCGCGATGCGTTGCGGGTATCGCCGCGCAAAGAGGCGCTGATTTTCGTGCATGGCTTCAACAACCAGATGCAGGACGGGCTGACCACCACCGCCAGCCTGTGGCATTATGCCGGGCGGATCAGCGTGCCCGTCAGCTTTTCCTGGCCTGCGGGCAACACCGGGCTGACCGCCTATTTCAAGGATCGCGAGTCGGGTGAGTTTTCGACCTATCACCTGAAAGAGTTTTTGCGGGCGATTGCGGCGATCCCCGAATTGCAGAAGATCAACATTGTCGCCCATTCGCGCGGGGCAGATGTGGTGACCTCGGCGCTGCGCGAGATGGTGATTTTCGAGATGGGAGCGGGGCGTGATCCACGCCGCAGCCTGAAGATCGACACCATCATTCTGGCCGCCCCCGATCTTGATTTCGGCGTGGTGCAGCAGCGGTTGGCGGCAGAGGGCACGGCGGCGGCGGTGCGGCAGATCACGGTTTATCTGAACCCGAAGGATGGCGCTTTGGGGGTTGCCCAAATGCTGGCGACCGGGCAACGCGTGGGCCGGATGTCGCCAGATAACTTCACCGAAGCCGAGTGGCAGAAGATGGGCGATTTGGGCAATGTCTATTTCATTGACGTGGAAAATGCCGGCAGCAAGCTGGGGCATACCTATTTCCGTGACAATCCGGCGGTGCTGTCGGATGTGATCCTGACGCTGCGCACCGGGGCTTTGCCGGGCAGCGCCGAGCGTCCGCTCGCGCAAATCCGCAGCAATTTCTACCAGATGCACGCCAATTATCCCGGGCCGCGCATTGTGGTCGAGCTTAAGCGCAACAGTAATCGGTAAGGTGGGGCTTGTGGCGTATCAGCGATTGCCGGGCGGCTTTGTCGGGGAAAAACCGATTGCGACCAAGGGCATGGTGATCGGCCTTTTGGGCGGATCGTTTGATCCGGCGCATGAGGGGCATGTGCATATCACCCGCGAAGCCTTGAAGCGGATGGGCCTTGATCAGGTGTGGTGGTTGGTCAGCCCCGGCAACCCGCTGAAGGCGCGCCAGCCTGCACCGATGGCCGAGCGGCTGGCGCGGGCGCGGGCGGTGATGCCCGATCCGCGCGTGGTGATCAGCGATCTGGAGGCGCGGTTGGGCACGCGGGCGACGGCCGATACCATCAAGCGGCTGCAGGCGATCTATCCCGGCGTGCATTTTGTCTGGCTGATGGGGGCGGATAATCTGGTGCAGTTTCACCGCTGGAACCGCTGGCGGGATATTTTGCGCAGCGTGCCCGTCGGGGTTTTGGCGCGGCCGGGGGCTGGGGTGGCGGCGCGGACCTCTGTTGCCGCGCGGGCGTTTCGGGTCAATCAGATCGACCGGGGCGAGAATTTGCGCGGCCGCAAAGCACCTGCTTGGTGTTTTGTGAACATCCCGATGAATGGCGCGTCTTCGAGTGCGATCCGGGCGCGGGGTGAGTGGAAGCGGTGAATTTGCCGTGATCAGGGGCGGGCGGAGGCCATCTTGCCCTGCTCACGATTGCATCGTTGCCTGCGCGCAGGATATTCCTGCGACTGGAATGACCAAGGGAATCGCAATGCTGGTTGGGCGCAGATGGGTGTTGGGCGGGCTGCTGGCGGGGGCTGCGCTGCCTGCGTGGGCGGAAGCGCCTGCCGTGTCGCTGCGGCCCCGCGCGCGGCCAAGCCCGAGCGTTTTGGTCAAGCCTGCGGACCCGGGTGCTGCGGCGTTGGTGGCGGCCGCCAAGCTGACCGGGGCGGTGGGCTATTGCGTGGTCGATCTTGCCTCGGGTCGGGTGTTGGAAGCTGCGGGCGAGGCGGTGGAAATGCCGCCAGCGAGTGTCACCAAGACCGTAACCACGGCGTTTGCGTTGGAAAAGTTGGGGGTGGAGCATCGCTTTGTGACGCGGGTGATGCGGGTGGGGTCGGTGGTGAACGGGCGGCTCGATGGCGATTTGATCTTGGCGGGCGGCGGCGATCCGACCTTTGACACTGACAAGATGGGCGATCTGGTGGCGGCGCTGGCTGCCTCGGGGCTGCGCGAGGTGACGGGGAAGTTCATCGCTTATGCCGGGGCTTTGCCGGAACGGGCCGAGATTGCCACCGATCAGCCAGATTTTGTCGGCTACAATCCGGCGATTTCGGGGCTGATGCTGAATTTCAACCGGGTGAATTTCGTCTGGAAATCGGTGAACGACGGCTATTCTCTGGCGATGAATGCCGAGGGCGCGCGGTTTGTGCCGCCCGTCAGCATGGCGCAGGTGCAGGTGGTGGACCGTGATGTGCCGGTGTTTGCTTATAAGGCAGGCGTGGCGCAGGACAACTGGTCGGTGGCGCGGCGGGCTTTGGGGCGCGAGGGCTCGCGCTGGCTGCCGGTGCGTCATGCGGCGACCTATGTGGCCGAGGTGTTTCAGACCCTGTGTGCAGCGCAGGGCATAAAGCTGCCGAAAGCCGAGGTGGTTTATACCCTGCCCCAAGCTGCCGAGATTGTGCGGCACGAGTCCGAGGCTTTGCCGGATCTTTTGCGCAAGATGCTGCGGTTTTCGACCAATCTGACGGCAGAGGCGGTGGGGCTGGCGGCCTCGGGCGCGGGCACGTTGGAGGGGTCTGCGGCGGTAATGACCACTTGGGCGCGGCGGCGGTTTGGTGTGCAAGCGGTGTTTGGCGATCATTCAGGCTTGGGGCCGAAAACCCGGATCAGCCCGGCGGAGATGGTGCAGGTGATGATCAGGGCGCGGCAGGATAAACATTTGTCGATGCTGCATGATCTGCTGAAAACCGCCGATCTGCCCAGTGCCGATGGCAAGCCTGCCGCCAAAGCCGCGAAGCCCGGCTCTGTAGCACGGGTTTCGGCGAAAAGCGGCACGATGAATTTCGTCTCCAACCTGTCGGGCTATGTCGACGCGCCGGGGGGGCGGTCGCTGGCGTTTGCGATCTTCGCCGCTGATCTGCCGCGCCGGGAAGCGGTGCCCGAGTGGAACCGGGAATCGCCCGAGGGCGACAAGGCTTGGGTGCGGCGGGCGCATCGCTTGCAGGGCCAGTTGTTGAACCGCTGGGGGCAGGTTTATCTGTAGCTTTGGTGCGCTTGGCCCAGAAACGCGGGTCGCGTTAAGCAACCGTCCGGGCTGCGATGATGCCGCCGCACAGCCAGCCGACCCTATGGATTGCTGCCGTAACGTCACCCTGCATCACGCGGAAAACATGCGGGGATTTCTTGCTTGAAGCTGCAGCACCCGCTCTAACCGCGTAGACAGAACCACCACAGCGTGTAGTCTTGCCCTGTGTCGGCAAGGGCGGAGGGGCCCAAGCCGGACTTTGCTATTGCATCAACAGGAGGATTGCATGGATCGTCGTTCGTTTTTGACAAAGGCTTCCATCGGGGGCGTCGGTGCCGCGGGGGCCGCGATGCTGGCCGCGCCGATGATTGCGCAGACAAGCCCGAAGATCACGTGGCGGATGACCTCGTCTTTCCCGAAATCGCTGGATACAATTTATGGCGGGGCGGAAGTCTTGTCGAAAATGCTGTCGGAAGCCACCGATGGCAATTTCCAGATTCAGGTGTTTGCGGCGGGGGAATTGGTGCCCGGTGGCGCGCCTGCAGCCGATGCGGTCAGCGCGGGGACGGTTGAGGCCTGTCACACGGTTGGCTATTACAATTTCGGGCAGGACCCGACCTTTGCGCTGGCGGCGGCGGTGCCGTTCTCGCTTTCCGCACGCGGCATCAACGCTTGGCATTACCATGGCGGCGGCATTGATCTGTATAATGAATTCTTGGCCACCAAGGGCATTTTTGGTCTGCCGGGTGGCAATACCGGGGTGCAGATGGGCGGTTGGTTCCGCAAGGAAATTAACACTTTGGCCGATCTTCAGGGCTTGAAATTCCGCGTCGGCGGCTTTGCGGGCAAGGTGCTGACCAAACTGGGCGTGGTGCCACAGCAAATTCCGGGCGGCGATATTTATCCGGCGCTGGAGAAGGGCACGATTGATGCCGCCGAATGGGTTGGGCCCTATGACGACGAAAAGCTTGGCTTTTATAAAGTCGCCCCGTTCTATTACTATCCCGGCTGGTGGGAAGGTGGCCCGACGGTACACTTCTTCTTCAACAAGGGTCAGTACGAGTCGTTGACACCGCAATATCAATCGTTGTTGCGCACCGCGTGTCGTGCGGCGGATGCGGATATGCTGCAGAAATACGACTACAAGAACCCGACCGCGATCAAATCTTTGGTCGGTCAGGGTGTGAAACTGCGCCCGTTCAGCCCGGAAATCCTGCAAGCCTCGTTCACCGCCGCGAATGAGGTTTATTCCGAGATGGAAGCCACCAACGCGCCGTTCAAGAAGATCTGGCAGTCGATCAAGGCGTTCCGCAACGACTACTATCAGTGGACCCAAGTTGCGGAATACAACTACGATACTTTCATGATGATCCAGCAGCGCGACGGCAAGCTGTAAGCGAATTGCCTAAAGGAAAGCCCCCGCCGAGCGATCAGCGGGGGCTTTTTCATGCGCTTCCGTTGGGATCATGGCGCGGGGGCCGCAGGTTTCGTGGTGCCAAAGCTGGGCGGTTGTGACAGCAGATCATTGCCCAAAGGCGCGGGTGTTCCGGGTGCGGCGGGGGTCGCAGGCCCACCCAGACCCGTGCCAAGTCCGCCATCCAGCCCCCCCAAGCCGCCTAACCCGCCCAAACCGGAATTCGGCGCGGTGAAGGTGACATGCGAGGTATCCACCACCGCGCCCTTGTAATGCATCACCATCTGCGGGAAGCCAATCACCAGACCGACCATCACCACTTGGATGATCACGAACGGCACCGCCCCCCAATAGATCTCGCTGGTTTTAACGGGGGCCATCGTCTTGCCCGTCAGCCGGTCTTTATACGGCTCTTTCGGCGCGACCGAGCGCAGATAGAACAGCGAGAAGCCGAACGGCGGGTGCATGAACGAGGTCTGCATGTTGACGCCAAGGATGACGCCAAACCAGATCAGATCAATGCCCAGCTTTTCGGCCACCGGGGCCAGCAAGGGCACAAGGATGAAGGCCAACTCAAAGAAATCGAGGAAGAACGCCAGCAAAAACACCAGTATCGACACCCCGATCAGGAAGCCCAACTGCCCGCCCGGCATTGCCGTCAACAGGTGTTCCACCCAAAGGTGGCCTTGCACGCCGTAGAAGGTCAGCGAGAACACCCGCGCACCGAGCAGAATGAACATCACGAAGGACGACAGCCGAGTGGTCGAGGCCAGCGCCTGTTGGATCACCGTCAGGTTCAGCCGGCCCTTGATGCCTGCAAGGAACAATGAGCCGACAGCGCCCATCGCCCCACCCTCGGTCGGGGTAGCAATGCCAAGATAGATCGTGCCCAGCACCAGAAAGATCAGCGCCAGCGGTGGGATCAGCACGATAATCACCTGCGAGCACAGTTTCGACATCAGGTTGAGGTTCAGCGCCCGGTCCAGCAAGGCAGCTAAATAGATCGCGATGATGGCGACCGAAGCGCCGATGATATCAGCGCCTTCCCCGTAAAGCGGCAGCAGAGCTTTGATGATCAGATAGCCCGCAACCCCCGCGATCAGCAGCGACACCACCAGCGAGGTGACGCCATTGCCCAAGGTGCGGGCCTCTTTCGGCAGCGCCGGGACCCAGTTCGGCCGGAACATGCTGACAAGGAACACGTAGGCCATGTACAGCCCGGTCAGCACCAGCCCCGGCACCATCGCGCCCTTGTACATATCGCCGACCGAGCGGCCAAGTTGGTCGGCCAGAATGATCAGCACCAGCGAGGGCGGAATGATCTGCGCCAAGGTGCCGGATGCCGCGATCACCCCGCTGGCCATCCGGCGATCATAGCCGTAACGCAGCATGATCGGCAGCGAAATCAAGCCCATGGCGATAACCGATGCGGCGACGACTCCGGTGGTGGCGGCCAGAAGTGCTCCGACGATGATCACCGCATAGGCGAGACCGCCGCGCACCGGGCCGAACAGCTGGCCGATGGTTTCCAAGAGATCCTCGGCCATGCCGGAGCGTTCCAGCACGATGCCCATGAAGGTAAAGAACGGGATCGCCAGCAAGGTTTCGTTCTGCATCACCCCCCAGAACCGTTCGGGCAGCGCATAGAGCAGCGGCCAATCGAGGGTAATGGTGCCTTCCGACATGGGCGCGAGAAACACGCCAAATACGAAGAACAGCAGGCCATTGGCGGCCAAAGAAAACGCCACTGGGTAGCCTACCAGCAGAAACACCACCAACGAGACGAACATGATCGGCGCCATGTTCTGCGCGATCAGTTCCATCATCTGCGGTCCCCCTTGGCGGCTTTATCGGCTTCGGCTTGGATGGCGGCGAGTTTTTCCGCCAGTTCCGCGCCCTCATTGGCTGCGGCTTCATGGCTTGACACGAAGGGGGTTGGATCGGGGATGATACCGCGCATCACCGCGATTTTCTTGATGATTTCCGAGATGCCTTGCAGGGTTAGCAGCAGCATCCCGATCAATAGCAGTGCCTTGGCCGGCCACAGGGTCAGACCGCCCGCGTTGTTTGAGGTTTCGCCGGAGTAGTAGGATTGCAGCACATAAGAGGTGAAATACACATCCATCAGGATCGCGAACGGCATCAGAAAGAACAGATGGCCCAGCAGATCAATCCAATGCTGCGCCCGCCGTGACAAAGCGCCGTAGACAATATCAATGCGAATATGCTCGTTCTGCTTCAGCGTATAGGCCGCCGCCAGCAGGAACGCCGCGCCAAACAGATACCATTGCGCTTCCAGCAGCGCGTTAGACGAGCTGTTGAACAGCTTGCGCACCACCGCATTGCCGGCGCTGAGCAGAATGGCGGCCAGAATGAACCAGCCGACCGCCTTGCCGATCACCTCGGTGCCTCGATCTATAAAGCGCGATAATATCAACATGATGGACCTCCCCATAGGTTGAGTTTGGTCAACTCAACGCTATCGGTCAATCAGCGATACAAATCGGATCGCACTCAGCATCCAAATTCGGATTTGATTTTCGTATGACGTAAGGTCAAACCGTGCAATCAAAGCCACTAGCTGGATCAAGGCCGCAGATGCCGCACCCTTGCGCCCCATTCGATCGCGGCGGCGTGCAACCGATCAATGTTCAGCTCCTCGCGCACTTCCTCCAGCATCCGCAATTCCACTTCGCGCAGGCTGCCATCAGCGGTGGCGACATCGCAGGCCAAAGCATAGGCGGTCTCATTCAGCCGCTCGGGCAAGGCATCGCGGATCAGGCCGAACAGCGCCTCAAGCCCGTCTTCTTCCTCAAACAAATCAAACACCGTCTGCGCCACCACCCGCATACGATCGGCGTCATAGCCAGCAAACACCGGCATATGGTTGACCGTGCGCTGGATCGCCACCAGTTCGGCGGTGCGCATGTTCTCGTCTGATGCCGAGACGGCGATCATCACGGCCAGCAGTGCGTCTTGGGGCGACAGCGAGGGGGGGGTATCGGGCACGTCGGCTCTCCTATTGTTGCGGTGCAGAATATTGACCTGCGGGCTTGGCGGCAATAGAGGACAAGGGCTTGTGATGACATGGGGTCGTCACGCGTTGGAGTATGCCGCGATGTCCGCTTTGCGCGATGCTGGGATGAAATCGAAAGCTTGGCCCTTTGAAGAGGCCCGCGCGCTGCTGAAACGCTATGAAAAGAAGGCCCCGGAAAAGGGCTATGTGCTGTTCGAGACCGGCTATGGCCCGTCAGGTCTGCCGCATATCGGCACCTTTGGCGAGGTGGCGCGGACGACGATGATCCGGCGCGCGTTTGAGGCGATTTCGGATATTCCCACCCGGCTGATCTGTTTCTCGGATGATGTGGACGGCATGCGCAAGGTGCCGGAGAACGTGCCGCAGCAGGATATGCTGCGCGCGCATATGCAAAAGCCACTGACTTCGGTGCCGGACCCCTACGGCGAATATCCCAGCTTTGGCCATCACAACAACGCCATGCTGCGGCGGTTTCTCGATACCTTTGGCTTTGAATATGAGTTCATCAGCGCCACCGAGTTCTATAAATCGGGCAAGTTCGATGACACGCTGAAACTGGCGACCGAGCGCTATGATGCGATCATGAAGATCATGCTGGCCAGCCTGCGTGAAGAACGCCAGCAGACCTATTCCTGCTTCCTGCCGATCCACCCGGAAACGGGCCGGGTGATGTATGTGCCGATGAAGAACGTCGACCCGGTCAATCACACCATCACCTTCGATGATGAAACGGGGCGCGAATGGACGCTTTCGGTGACGGGTGGAAACGTCAAACTACAATGGAAGCCGGATTTCGGCGCGCGCTGGGCGGCGCTGGATGTCGATTTTGAGATGTATGGCAAAGACCACTCCACCAACACCCCGATCTATGACGGGATTTGCGAGGTTCTGGGCGGGCGCAAGCCGAACCATATGTCTTATGAGTTGTTCCTCGACGACCAAGGCCAGAAGATTTCCAAATCCAAGGGCAATGGCCTGACGATTGACGAATGGCTGACCTATGCCTCGTCGGAAAGCCTGTCGTATTTCATGTATCAAAAGCCCAAAACCGCGAAACGGATGCATTTCGATGTGATCCCGCGCGCGATGGACGAATATCACCAGCAGCTGCGGGCTTACCCTGCGCAGGACGTGGATCAGCAGGTCAATAATCAGGTTTGGCATATCCACAAGGGCAACCCGCCGCTGTCGAAAATGGTGGTGCCGTTCTCGATGCTGCTGAACCTCGCAAGCGTGTCGGGCGCGAAGGATGCACGCGGCCTCTGGGGCTTCATCAAGCGCTATGCGCCCGATGCCTCGCCCGAAGGCAACCCCGATCTCGATGCCGCCGCAGGCTATGCTCTGCGCTATTTCGCCGACCGGATTGCGCCGACGCGCACATTCCGTCTGCCCACCGATCAGGAGCGCGCCGCCATGCTGGATCTGCGGGCGCGGCTGGTGGCTTGGGACGGTGGTCTGGACGACGAAGCCCTGCAAAGCATGGTGTTCGCCGTTGGCAAGGATCACGGGTTCGAGCCTTTGCGCGATTGGTTCAAGGCCTTGTATGAGGTCTTGCTCGGCGCCTCTGACGGGCCGCGTTTCGGTGGTTTCATCGCTTTGTATGGCGTTGAGGAAACCATTGCCCTGCTGGACCGTGGTCTGAATGGTGAACTTCTCAGCTAATCCGTGAAAAGTTAACGCCCCCTGCCTCGCGCCGGGGGTTTTTGTTTGACGAAATCGCAACCTGCTTTACCCTTACACATGGGGACGGTGGTAAGAGGTGTTGCGATGCGACTTTACCTATGTTTTGCGGTTTTGGCTTGGCTGGCCTTGCCTGCCGCCGCACAAGAAGCGCCTATTCAGCAGACTATCAAATCGCAGCTTGATGCGTTCAACGCGCAAGATGTCAGCAAGGCATGGACTTATGCCTCGCCCAACATCAAAGGCATTTTCGGCACGCCGGATCAGTTTGGCGAAATGGTCGAGAAGGTCTATCCGATGGTCTGGCGGCATGACGCGGTGCGGATGCTGGAATTGCGCACCGTGGCGGGCAACCTGTGGCAGCGGGTGATGATCACCGATGCCGGCGGCAGCACCTATCTGCTGGACTACATGATGGTCGAGACGCCGGATGGCTGGCAGATCAACGCGGTGCAGCTGTTGCCGCAGCAGGATGTGGGGGCTTAAGCGCCTGCCAACCTGCCCGGTATAGCGGGAAATGCCGAAACTATCCAATCGACACAACATGTTGTGGGTAATTTCCCTCTAACCACAAGTCACTCCCAGCGGGGAAGGAGTTTCGCCTTAGCTTTTCGGGCGATGCGCCTTGATAATGGCCGGATCGGTTTCAACCCAACCCCCGCCGATCAGATCAAGGCAATAGGGTACAGCCGCGAACACCGCCTCTAGGCTGGTGGCGATGGCGTTGGGGCTGCCGGGCAGCGTGATGATCAGGGTTTTGCCCCGAATGCCTGCGGTTTGCCGCGACAGAATGGCGGTGGCGACGACTTTGCCGTTTGCGGCCCGCATTGCCTCACCAAAGCCGGGAAGTTCCATATGGATCACATCCGCGAGCGCCTCGGGCGTCTGATCGCGCGGGCTGGGGCCGGTGCCGCCAGTGGCAAGGATCAGATCGGCCTGCCAAGTGTCGGCGAGGTCGCGGAGTTCATCTGCGACTTCGGCGCGACCGTCTGGGGTGATACGGCGCAGGATTTCCACGGGCGTGGTGATGATGCGCCGCAGCCATTCCTCGGCTGCGGGGCCGCCACGGTCTTGATATTCGCCCTTTGAGGCGCGGTCTGACACGGTGAGGATGGCGATGCGGGCGGCGGCTTTGGTAGACATGGGCAAGCTCCGATTTTACATCGAAGGGTGGGGGTTTCGGCTGCAAGGTGCAAGCCCCTGCTTGCCGCACGGGCCTTGCGCGCGTAAGCTGTCTATTGCCCGATTGGGGCCGAAAAGGATGCCGTTTGCCTGATTTCACGCTGCCAGACTTAGGCTGGTCTGACCATTTCTCTGAACAGCTGACCGAGGAAGATGCGGGGTTTGTACCTGCGCGGTTAAGTTCATTGCATCGGGCAAGGGTGCAGGCTTTGACGGCGGAAGGTGCCGTGGAATTGCTGTGCCCGCCGACGCTTTCGGTCGCAAGCATGGCAGTGGGCGATTGGGTGTTGGCGGATGGCCCGCGTGTAGGCCGGGTGCTTGACCGCATCAGCCTGCTGCAACGCCGCGCGGCAGGCACCGGGACGGTGGCACAACTGATCGCCGCCAATGTCGATACGATGTTCGTCGTCACCTCTTGCAACGCCGATTTCAACGAGGCGCGGTTGGAGCGCTATCTGGTGCTCGCCCATTCCGCCGGGATCACCCCTGTCGTGGTGCTGACCAAGGCGGATATGGCCGAAGCTGGGCCTTTTATCGCGCGGGCGAAAGGACTGTCGGCAGGGATGGCCGTGGTGGCACTCAACGCGAAATCCGGCGATCTTTCGAGCTTAGACCCGTGGTGCCGCACCGGGCAAACAGTGGTCCTGCTCGGCTCATCCGGCGTCGGAAAATCCACGCTGGCCAACAGCTTGACCGGCGGCGCGCTAGAGGTTGGCCCGGTACGCGAAGATGATGCCAAGGGCCGCCACACCACCACCTCACGCTATCTGCTGGCCCTTCCCGCAGGCGGCTGGCTGATCGACACACCCGGCGTGCGCGAGTTGCAGCTCACCGACGTGGCAGACGGCATCGACATGTTGTTTTCCGATCTGATTGATCTGGCGGCAAACTGTCGCTTCCGCGATTGCAAACATACGGTAGAACCGGGCTGTGCCGTGCAAGCGGCGATAAAAGCGGGCACAATCGACGCGCGCCGTTTGGACAGTTGGCGGAAACTGGGGGCGGAGGAGCGCGCGAATTCATCGGCGATGCAGGTCTCAAAAGTGCGTGCCGCTGGAAAATACACCAAGAAATCAGCGGCCAAACGTCGGCCTGGCGGCTAACACCCCCCACCCCGTTGCGATTGTCAGCCGCATCTGTTCCTCTTTGGTTTACGTTTGGCCGCAGCCGCCGTAGTCTGGCGCGACCCGAATCCGCCCGCATAGTCTCTGAGGTATGATGACCGAAACCATGCCGCAAACCTATCAGGTTTTGGCCCGCAAATACCGCCCCGCGACCTTTGCCGATCTGGTTGGGCAAGAGGCGATGGTGCGCACCCTGAAGAACGCCTTCGCGGCGGACCGGATTGCGCATGCTTTCATGCTGACGGGTATTCGCGGCACCGGCAAAACCACGACCGCACGGATTGTGGCCAAGGGGCTGAATTGCGTCGGGCCGGATGGCCATGGTCTGCCTACGACGGAGCCGTGCGGGGTCTGTGAGCCTTGCGTGGCGATTGCTGAGGGCCGTCATGTTGACGTGATGGAGATGGATGCGGCCTCGCGCACCGGCGTCAACGACATGCGCGAAGTCATTGATTCCGTGCATTACCGGGCGGCCTCGGCGCGCTACAAGATCTATATCATCGACGAAGTGCATATGCTGTCGAACGCCGCCTTCAACGCGCTGTTGAAGACTTTGGAAGAACCCCCGGCGCATGTGAAATTCATCTTTGCCACCACCGAAATTCGCAAGGTTCCGGTGACGGTGCTGTCGCGCTGCCAACGGTTTGATCTGAAACGCATCGAGCCGGAAGTGCAGATGGCTTTGATGCGCAAGATCGCCAATGCCGAGGGCGCGCAGATCACCGATGGCGCATTGGCATTGATCGCGCGGGCGGCGGAAGGTTCGGCGCGGGATGCAACAAGCCTTCTGGATCAGGCGATTTCCAATGGCGCGGGAGAGACGACGGCAGATCAGGTCCGCGCGATGCTGGGGCTCGCAGATCGTGGCCGGGTGCTCGATCTGTTCGATCTGATCATGAAAGGTGAGGCTGCCAAGGCTTTGGCGGAACTGTCGGGGCAATATGCCGACGGCGCGGACCCGATGGCGGTTTTGCGCGATCTGGCGGAAATCACCCATTGGGTTTCGGTGATCAAGATCACACCAGAGGCCGCCGAAGACCCCACAACGCCGCAGGATGAGCGCGAACGTGGCCTTGCCATGGCTGCGGTTCTGCCGATGCGGGTGCTGACGCGGATGTGGCAGATGCTGTTAAAAGCATTGGAAGAAGTGGCGCTGGCACCGAATGCAATGATGGCCGCCGAGATGGCTGTGATCCGGCTGACCCATGTGGCCGACCTGCCCGATCCCGAGACTTTGGTGAAAAAGCTGATGTCGCAAGCAGCCCCTGCGCGGCCCACTGGTGGCGCGCCTGCGGGTGGCGGTGGTGGCATGGTGCATGGCGCGTTGCGAATGGCCCCAAGCGCACCGATGCGGGGGCCGACGATGCAGGGCGGACAGGCCCTCGCCGTGGCGGAAAGCCAGTTGGTGATCTATGCCAGCTTCGCACAAGTGGTTGAATTGATCGGCGAAAAGCGCGACATGCGGTTGCTGGTCGAGGTTGAAGAAGGCGTCAAGCTGGCGAAATACGCGCCGGGGCGAATTGAGTTTGAACCGGCTGCGGGGGCGAAAGCCGATCTCGCTGCACGGCTTTCGCAGCGGTTGCAGGGCTGGACCGGGGCGCGTTGGGGCGTGTCGGTGGTGAACACCGGCGGCGCGCCGACGCTGGCCGAGGAACGCAACGCGGCCTCCAACGCGGCGCGCACTGAAGCTATGGGCAACCCCTTGGTGCAGGCGGTGATGCTGGCGTTTCCCGGCGCGCAAATCACTGAGATCAGGACGGCAGAGGCGATGGCGGCGAGTGCAGCGATTGAAGCTTTGCCAGAAGTAGAAGATGAATTTGATCCATTTGAGGACGACTGAGGAGCGAACATGTTAAAAGGTTTGGGCGGCATTGGCGATATGGCCAATATGATGAAAACCGCGCAGGAAATGCAGGGCAAGATGGCCGAACTGCAAGAGCAAATGGCGCGCACCGTGGTGATCGGTGAGGCGGGCGCGGGGCTGGTGAAGGCGCGGGCGACTTGCAAGGGCGAGGTTACTGGCTTGGATATTGACCCGTCGATCCTGATCGCATCCGAGAAGGAAGTGGTCGAAGATCTGATCCTCGCCGCGATCAAGGATGCGCAGAACAAGGGGCAGGCGCGCAATATGGTCGAGATGCAGAAAATGACGCAAGCGCTTGGTCTGCCTGCGGATTTCAAGCTGCCGATCTGAGGGAACCCTGCCTGAATGGAGCAATCCCGCGACATTGAAACGCTGATCGAGTTGATGGCGCGGCTGCCGGGGCTGGGGCCTCGCTCAGCGCGTCGGGCGGTGTTGGCGCTGCTGAAAAAGCGCGGGGCGTTGATGGCTCCGCTGGCGCAGGCGATGGCGACTGTGGCATTGACGGCGAAGGATTGCGCGATCTGCGGCAATATCGGCACCAGCGAAATCTGCCAGATTTGCAGCGATGACACCCGCGCCAATGGCGAGATTTGCGTGGTCGAGGACGTGTCCGACCTTTGGGCGATGGAGCGCGGCGGTGCGTTCAAGGGCCGCTATCATGTGCTGGGCGGCACGCTTTCGGCGCTGGATGCCGTGGGGCCGGAAGAATTGGGCATCCCCCGGCTGGTGAACCGCGCCCGTGAGGCGACGGAAGTAATTTTGGCCCTGAACGCCACTGTGGATGGCCAAACCACGGCGCATTACATCGCCGATGCGCTGGCCGGGCTTTCGGTGCAGATCACCTCTCTGGCGCAGGGCGTGCCGATTGGCGGCGAGTTGAACTATCTCGACGATGGCACGATTAGTGCTGCCTTGCGGGCGCGCCGCAGTTTTTGACCGCGTTTCGCGCGCAAGTTTAAGCCTGCTTCACAACCATACCGCGCTTTCGCCGTATTCCCGCCTTATTCAGATTCTTAATTGGACTGACCGATAAGCGGAGGGTGTGATGGCCGTTGTTTCAATGATTGCAGGCGGGATGCTCGGGTTTTTCTTGGCTTTGTTCAGTCTGGTGGCGTTGAATGTCAGCTGGCTGACCGCCCTGGGGTTGTGGAGCGGTATTGGCTGCGCTGTCGCCGTCTTGCTACTGGGATGCGCGATGTGGCCCCGCCGCAAAGCCGCCGAGATGCGCCGGACGGAACACGCCTAGCGCGCAATTTTTTCTTGATCTGTGGCCAGAGTCGCCCCTAACTTACCTTGCGACGTTGACTCTCTGCGATCTCTGTCTCCGATTTCGGCCACAGCATTCGACAAAGGCTGACTGCGCCAAGCCGCCGCAATCTCGCGGGCGGCACTGCTAAAGGAGACATCACGATGGCTAAGGGCACCGTGAAATGGTTTAATGAAACCAAAGGCTTCGGCTTTATCGCGCCGGAAGGCGGCAAGAAGGACGTGTTCGTGCACATCTCGGCGCTGGAGCGTGCTGGTCTGCGCTCGCTGAAAGATGGCCAGCCGGTCACTTTTGATATCGAAGCGGGCCGCGATGGCCGCGAATCGGCGACCAATCTGGCGCTTGCCTGAACCGAACGCCTGACGGCTGACTAAGATTTGAAAGGGGCGCATCCCAGATGCGCCCCTTTTGTATTTTATCACCGCCGCTGATCTCGATTGACGATCAGGTTGGATTTGATCGAAAATTCACATCAGGCGCAGAGCCAGTCGATCCCGCAGCGCATGTTCAAAGCCAACCCGCAGCGAGATACCCGAGGTGGGCGCGCGCAGCACCACAGCCTCACCACGTTCCTCGGGGAATTCCTGCGCGGTGCAGTCTTTTGACAGCAGAATAACCGGCACCCGCCGCGCCACGTCGATCAGCAGCGCATGGGCGCGACGACCCGCCGCCAGCCCGCCAAACGCATCACAGTCAATCACGCAAAGACCGTAACCCGCCGGATCTTCGATCACCGCTTCCAAGCCCACAAACAGATCATCGGCTATTTCCACCTTGCCGCCAAGCCCCGCCAGGCGGTGTGGCAGTGGGCTGCCGTCTTGGCTTTGGGCAACCAACATCACCCGGATGCCAAGCCCCACCGGCGAGGCGCTGTGCTGTTCTAATGACCGAATGATTTGCACGATTGTTCCCCTAAACATGGCAGGCGGTCTGCGTCTTGATTGTTTGACTTTAGGCGACAGTTGCGGCGAAATTGGGCGGGCAATGCGACGTTCTTTGGTAAATTATGGCGAAGATTGGGCGTTGAAACCGCAGGCTTTGCCCGTCATGATCCGCCCAAATGCACCGGGATTTCGCTCATCATGCCAGCGCCAGATTACCAAAGCCTTATCGACGCCGCGACTTGGGGCTTTATTCGCGACAGTGACGCGTCCTATCCGCCGGATACCGCCAGCCTGACGATTGCCGACCAACGGCGGATTTATGATGCGATGTGCGCCAAGTTTCATCGCGGCTATCCGCCGGGGGTGGTGGCGGAAGACCGCGTGATCGCAGGCGTGGCGTGCCGGGTTTACGCTGGGTCAAAGCCGTGGGAAACCGCACCGACGGTGGTTTATCTGCATGGCGGCGGATATGTGGTGGGCGGCTTGCACAGCCATGACGACGTCTGCGCCGATATCTGTGCTGTGACAGGCTTGCAGGTGGTAGCGGTGGATTACCGCTTGTCGCCAGAGCATCTGCACCCGGCGGCTTTCGATGATGCCCGTTCGGTTGTGCAGACTTTGCCGGGGTCGTTGGTGCTGGTGGGGGATTCCGCAGGGGGTAATCTCGCGTCGGCGGTCAGTCATGCCCTGCGGGACGAGGCGCAGATTCGGGGGCAGGTGCTGATCTATCCGGGCTTGGGCGGCGACCGCAGCAAGGGCAGCTATCAAACCCACGCCTTCGCGCCGATGCTGACATTGGCGGATGTGGAATTCTACGCGGGCATCCGGCATAGCGGCACAGAAGTGCAGGGTGATCCAACGGTAGCGCCCTTGCAGGATACCGATTTTGCAGGTCTGCCGCCGACGGTGGCGATTGCGGCAGAATGTGATCCGCTCGCCGATGATGCGCATGATTATGCCGCCGCGATCCGGGCTGCGGGCGGGCGGGCGGTGTCGTTCACAGCATCCGGCATGGTGCATGGCTATCTGCGCGCGCGGGTAACCGTGCCTCGGGCAGCCGCATTCTTCACTGAAATTTGCAACGCCATCAGCGCCTTGGCGCAAGGCACCTGGCCCTATGGAGAGATCACATGAACGCACATGCCAATATCACTCACTGGGCCGAGCGCGTCGATATGGCCGCGGCCTTCCGCTGGAGCGTCAAGCTGAACCTGCATGAAGCGGTGTCGAACCATTTCAGCCTTGCGGTAAATCCCGAAGGCAGCAAGTTTCTGATGAACCCGAACATGCGGCATTTTGGCCGGATTACCGCGTCGAGTCTGCTGGAGATCGACGCCAATGACCCCAGCACGATGACCCGCCCGGACGCACCCGATCCCACCGCTTGGGGCCTGCATGGCAGCATCCACCGCGCTTTGCCGCATGCGCGCTGCGTGATGCATGTCCATTCGATCCATGCCACCGTGCTGGCCAGCTTGGCGGATAGTTATCTGCCCCCCATCGACCAGAATTCGGCAATGTTCTTCGGGCGGCAAGTGGTGGACGCTGATTACGGCGGCATGGCGTTTGAGGAAGAAGCCGCCCGCTGCGTGCAGCTTTTGGCCGACCCAAAGATCACCACGATGATCATGGGCAACCACGGCGTGCTGATCATCGGCCAATCTGTCGCCGATGCCTTCAACCGCCTGACCTATTTTGAACGCGCGGCTGAGACGTATATCCGTGCGCTGCAAACCGGGCGTCCATTGCGGATCCTGTCTGATGCGGTGGCCGAGAAAACCGCAGGCGAATGGGACAGCTACCCCGGTTACGCCGAGGCGCATCTGCGCGAGGTCAAGGCTCTGCTGGACGAAGACGGTGCTACCTACGCCAGCTAAGGGCGGAATTCGCGCGAATTCCGTCTACGATTTTCGCGCGAAAATCGGCTACGCTTGGAAAAACGGTTTCGCTTTCATACTCGGCGGAACCTCAACCCCCATCCGCGTCAGGATCGACGGGGCAAGCGCCAACTGGTCCAGCACCACATCGGGGCCGGGCATTTCCGCGTCGCCAAAGTAGTAGAACGCGAATTCCTGTTGCAACGCGCCCGCGCCGCCGTGGTGGCCGCGTTCGTCTTGGCCGTGGTCGGCGGTGACGATCACCTCATAGCCCGCCGTGCGCCACTGATGCAGGAATGTGGCAAGCATTTCGTCCATCCGGTAGCAGGCGTCGTCCATTTCCTCGCAATCGTGAAAGAAACGGTGGCCGAGGCTGTCGAGTGTGCAGGTGTGCAAAATGCCATAGTCAATGCCTTTGACCAGACACAGCCGGGTCAGGGTGGCGAACAGATCGACATCCGAGGGCGTCATCTGGTTGTAGCCGCTATCCCCGGTCATGGTGTGGAAACGACCGTGGCTGATCGGGCCTTCCGGCTCGTCATATTCAATGTCGCGCACCAGATCGAACGGATAGCGGTTGAAGAATTCCGACCAAAAGCTATGCGTCACCGCCCCGGTTTTGCCACCCGCCTTGGAGATTTCCGAGAACACGTCCGGCAGATCCAACCGACGTCGCAAACCGTTGCCCCAGATGCCATGCACCTGCGGCGGCGTGCCAGTGTGGATTGAGGCATAGCAGGAGCCAGAGGTCGAGGGCAGCACCGAACGCATCCGCCACACCCGCGCCTCACCCGCCGCAACCCAGCCTTCAAGATTGCCAAACAACCGGCGCCAGTTGCGGTAGGGCACGCCGTCGAGGATGATCAGCAGCAGTTTACGCATTTATAACTCCGGCCCGGCGGAGATGTGGAAGCCTCCGGCGGGGATATTTAGGCCAAGATGAAATCGTTAGGACAGAGTCTAGTTGCCGCCGCTTTCCATCTTGCGCGAGGCGAGCACTTCTTCCAGCCAGCCCAGTTTCATCTCGGGCACCGAGGACAGCAAGAGGTCGGTGTAATCGTCGAAAGGCGGTGTCAGCACATCGGTTTTGCTGCCGTAGCGCACAACTTGGCCGCGATACATCACCGCGATTTTGTCGGCGATGGCTTTCACGGTGGCAAGATCATGGGTGATGAACAGATAAGCCACGCCTTCGCGGGCTTGCAGGTTCAAAAGCAGCTTCAGGATGCCGTCGGCGACCAGCGGATCAAGCGCCGAAGTTACCTCATCGCAGATGATCAGCTTGGGCTTGGCTGCCAAAGCGCGGGCGATGCAGACGCGTTGCTTTTGACCGCCGGAAAGCTCTGCCGGGTAGCGATCCATAAAGCCCGCGCCCATTTCGATTTCTTCCAGCAGTTCCTGGATGCGCTTGCGTTTGGCTTCGCCCTTCAGGCCGAAGTAAAACTCCAGCGGTCGCCCGATGATGGTGCCGACGGTCTGGCGCGGGTTCATCGCGGTATCGGCCATCTGGTAGATCATCTGCAACTCGCGCAGATCATCTTTGCTGCGGGAGGCGAGATCGGGCGACAGGGTGCGGTCTGCGAAGCTGATGCGGCCTTGTGCTGCGGGCAACAGCCCCGTGATCACCCGCGCGAGGGTGGATTTGCCAGAGCCGCTTTCACCAACCACCGCCAATGTTTGCCCTGCCGACAGATCAACAGTCACATTCTTCAGCACATCAAAATTGGTGCCCTTGTAGCGCGCGGTGATATTGGCGACCGACAGCACTGGCGCGCTATCGGCTTTTTCAACGTGGTCAATCGAGCGCACCGACACCAGCGCCTGCGTATAGGCTTGCTGCGGTGCGTTGATGATCTGATCGGTGCTGAAGTATTCCACCTTTTTGCCGCCGCGCAGAACAAGGATATCGTCGGCGACCTGTGCGACTACGGCAAGATCGTGGGTGATATACAGGGCCGCCACCCCGGTATCGCGGATCGCGGCTTTGATCGCCACCAGCACGTCGATTTGCGTGGTGACATCCAGCGCGGTGGTCGGCTCATCAAACACCACCAGATCGGGCTTCGGACACAAAGCCATCGCTGTCATCGCACGTTGCAACTGCCCGCCGGAGACTTGGTGCGGATAGCGGGTGCCAAAGGTTTCCGGGTTTGGCAGGCCCAACTTGCGGAACAGATCGACGGCGCGTGCTTCGGCCTCGGCGCGGGTCATCAGCTTGTGGTGCAGGCTGGTTTCAATCACCTGCTCCATCAGCCGCTTGGCCGGGTTAAACGCAGCGGCAGCCGATTGCGCCACATAGGTGACTTCGCGCCCGCGCAAAGACCGCAGATCACTGGGGCTCGCACTGCGAATATCGCGACCGTTCAGCAGGATTTGCCCACCTGCCAGCCGAGCACCACCGCGCGCGAAGGCCATCGCAGACAGCCCGATGGTGGATTTGCCCGCGCCGGATTCGCCGATCAGGCCCAGCACTTTGCCCTGCTCGACCGACACCGACACATCATCGACCAACACCACTTTGCGTGGCGCTTCGCCCGGCGGATACGAGGTCGCCTCGATCCGCAGGTTCTTGATTTCCAACAGATTTGGTTTCACTTGATCAAGCACCGCGACCTCCTTTCAAACTTGTGGTGCGCGACAGCACCCAATCCGCCACCAAGTTTACCGAGATTGCCAGCGCCGCAATCGCAATCGCCGGGGCCAAAGCGGCGGGGATGCCGTAAACCAGACCCGCCGAGTTTTCCTTCACCAAACCGCCCCAATCCGCCAGCGGCGGCTGCACGCCCAGACCAAGGAACGACAGGGTCGAGATGAACAGCACCGCGAAGATAAACCGCAGGCCGAGTTCGGCCACCAACGGCGACAAGGCATTTGGCAGGATTTCCGAGAAGATAATCCAGCCCTGTTTTTCACCGCGAAGCCGTGCCGCTTCAACATAATCCATCACCGTGATATCGACCGCCACGGCGCGGCTTAAGCGGAAAACCCGCGTCGCATCCAGGAACCCCATCACCAGGATCAGGTTGATCGTCGTCACCTCCACCGCCGTCAGGATCACCAGTGACAAGATCAGCGTTGGGATCGCCATGATCAGATCAATGAACCGCGATAAAGCCTGATCGACCCAACCGCCCGCCGTCGCCGCCAGAAAGCCCAGCACCGATCCAGTGACAAATGACAGGATCGTCGAACAGGTGGCGACGAAAATTGTGACCTGCGCGCCATAGATCATCCGGGTCAGCAGATCGCGACCAATCGAATCGGTGCCCAGCCAATGTGCTGCAGAAATCGGGTCCCAGACGCCGCCGACCAATTCATCCATTTTATAGGGCGCAATCAGTTGCGCGAAAATGGCGACGAAGAAAAAGCCCCCGGTCAGGATCAGACCCAACAGGGCGGAAAGCGGAATACGCCTCATTTCGGGTGCCTCAATCTTGGGTTGGCAAGGATAGACACCACATCGGCGAGGATGTTCAGCCCGATATACACAGCGGCAAAGATCATCCCGCAGGCCTGCACCACCGGCAGATCGCGTTTGGTGACGTGATCGACCAGATATTGCCCCATGCCGGGATAGACGAACACCACCTCAACCACGACGACGCCGACCACCAGATAGGCAAGGTTCAGCATCACCACATTGACCACAGGCGCAATCGCGTTCGGAAACGCGTGCCGCCAGATCACCGTCAGCGGCGACAGGCCCTTCAATTCGGCGGTTTCGATATAGGCCGATTGCATCACGTTCAGGATGGCGGCGCGGGTCATCCGCATCATATGCGCCAAGACCACCATCACCAGCACGATGACCGGCAGGATGATCGCTTGCAGCCGCTCAAACACCCCCATGCCGGGAAACACCATCGACATCGCCGGGAACAGTTGCAGCTTTACGGCGAGGAAATACAGCACCAGATAGCCCGCCACAAACTCCGGCAGGCTGATGGTGGCCAAAGTCACGCCCGAAATCAGCCGATCCGGCCAGCGCCCATTATAGCGCGCCGCCAGCAACCCCAACAGGATCGCCAAAGGCACCGAGATCAGCGCCGCCCAGAACGCCAAAAACAGCGTGTTGCCCAAGCGCGAACCGACCGATTTGGCGATATCTTCACCATTGGTCAGCGCCACCCCCATATCCCCGGTCATAAACCCATACAGCCAATGGCCGTAGCGCCACAGCAGCGGCTCATTCAGGCCCATCTTCTCACGCAGGTTGGCAAGTGCCTCTGGCGTCGCCGATTGGCCAAGCATGGCTTGCGCGGTATCGCCCGGCAAAGCCTCAACGCCAAAGAAGATCAGCGCCGAAACCGCCAGCATCAACAGCAGACCCAGCGCCAAACGCTGGGTCACGAGTTTTACAACCGGATGCATACCGGGATCAGGCGTTCAGCCAGCACTTGGCAAGTGCGCGGCCATTCATCAACTCTCCATTAGGGTCCTGCTGCCAGCCGCCAACTTCTTCACGCTTGGCCTCGACGAAATCGTTGAACATCGGGCAGATCAAGCCGCCATTGTCGCGCACATCGTTCGCCAGCTCCGAATACATCGCCTTGCGCTTGGTCTGGTCCAATTCCGCCCGCGCCGCAATCAAAGTAGCATCGAACTTCGGATCTTTGAACTTGGTGTCGTTCCAGTCGGCGGTGGACAGATATGCCGTGGAATACATCTGATCCTGCACTGGCCGGCCGCCCCAATAGCTGGCGCAGAACGGAGCCACATTCCAGACGTTGCTCCAATAGCCATCATCGGGTTCGCGCTTGATTTCAAGCGGGATACCGGCGGCATTGGCCGATTGCTGGAACAGTTGTGCCGCTTCAATCGCACCGGGGAAAGCGCCCGCCGCGACTTGTAGAATGATCGGCGAGCCATCATGGCCGGACTTTTTATAAGCCTCAGTCGCCGCCGCTGCATCATATTCACGCTGCGGAATGGTGTCGTCAAACAACGGATACGCCGCATTGATCGGGAAGTCGTTGCCGCGCGAACCCAAGCCGCCAAGGATCTTGTCGACCATTTCCTGACGGTTGATCGACAGCTTCATCGCCAGCCGCAAATCGTTGTTGTCAAACGGTGCTTTGTCGCAATGCATGATAAACACGTAGTGCCCACGGCCCGCCACAGCCTCAATCGAGATGCCCGGCGCACCCTTCAGCAGGCCAACGATCTTCGGGTCAACCCGGTTGATCATATGCACCTGCCCCGCCTGCAAAGCCGAGGTCCGCGCGGTGTTGTCGTTGATCACGATGATCTCGACATTGTCGGCATGGCCCATCGTGCTGTCGAAGTAGTTGGCGTGTTTCTCAAACGTGTGGCGCACGCCCGGCTCGTTGGCGACGATCTTGTAAGGGCCCGCACCAATACCAGCGGTCGGGTTTTCGACGCCACCACCGGGTTGGATGATCAGGTGATAATCGGCCATCAGGAACGGCAAGTCGGCATTGCCCGAGGCAAGCTTCAGCGTGACCATGTCACCCTCGGCCTTCATGTCGATGATATCCTTGACGATGCCCAAAGCGCCCGACTGCGATTTCTCATCGGTGTGGCGCTTCAAAGTGGCGACCACGTCATCGGCGGTTACGGTTTTGCCGTCGTGATATTCAACGCCTTTGCGGATCTTGAACTTCCACTCGGTCGCATCTGACGAAGAAGAGACTTCCTCGGCAATCCGGTAATCGATCTCGCCCTTGGCGTTCACATCGACCAGCATTTCGCCCCAGATCATGTTCACCGCGAACGGCACTTCCGATGCGGCCAGCGCCGGGTCCAGCGAGTTGGTGCTCTCGCCGCCCTGCATCCCTGCGCGCAGCAGGCCGCCCTTTTTCGGCTCTTCGGCGCGGGCCGCTGACGCGAGCAGGGTCGAGGCCAAAGCGGCAGAAACGCCCAAAGCCCCCGCGCGGCCAACAAACTCGCGGCGGCTCATCAGGCCCTTGGCGGCGCGCGATAGCAGATAGTTCAGTTCATTCGACATTTTAGTCTCCCTGAAAGGCCCCGGTTTTGTGGGCCGTTTTTTGTTGATTTCCCAATCAGTAACCCGTGCATTTCCGTTATGGCAACGATTCTTGCCCGATCAGTCTCAAACAAATCGACGAGGCACCTTGTCGTCATAGTGGCGTTCAAACACCTTTGTGTCGCCTTCCCAAGCGGTCAGGCTGGCTTTCAGATGCAGATGGCTGGCGGTGGCGTTCATCTCAGCCCAAGCGTATGTTTTCACAGACCAATCACCGCGAGATTGCCGCTGCTCCCAAGTATGCACAGCCCGCGCCGATAAGGGATCATCGGGGTGAATTTCCCACAACTCTGTCATAGACTCACCGGTGCAAAGCCCGTGCGAAAGGTTCTCCACATCGCCAAAATCATCGCTGATCACCAAGGCAGTGGTGCCTGAAATCAAGTCGGTTTCGATTTTGCGCGTGGTCTTGCCCGCCCGCAACACCCTGTGCGCCCAAGGCTTTGCCGCCTCAGGGCTTGGCGGCTCCCACTCATTTTCGCTGCCCTGATGCACCGGCAGATCAAGGCTGCCCGCCGTCACGGTCAAAGTCGCAGGCCGCGGCGAAGGCCACAGGAACGGCCAATAAGTCGTAGACAGTGCCAGCCGCAGATGGTGCCCAGCCGCCAACCGATACGCCATCTGGTCGATGTCAAACGCCACCTCAACCGCCTGCCCCAAAGGCATAGGTGCCGGGTCTTCCATGCTGTTGCGGTGGCAAAGATTGAGCATGCCATGCGCGATCCGCACAGACGATCCATCGGGCGCGACATCGCACAACCGCGCCACCACGAAGCCCAAGGGTTGATCGCTGGAAAGCGTCAGGCGCAACCGCGCCGCCCCCAACAAATCCAACGGCTCACCCAACACCGGTCCATCAAAACACACCGAAAGCGCATCATCGCTCGCCTGATCCCCCGGCATTTCCGCATTCAGCCCCATCGGGAAAAACTCACCAGTGTGCATGCCAAGATGCTGCGGCGTGTTCACCGAAACACTAAATGCCCCGGTTTCATCTGTTCCTAAATATCCTCGGGAGGGGTTTGGGGAGGGCGAACCGCCCTCCCCAGCGCCAGCCCCAAGCGCCAAAACCTGCCGTGATACCCGCGCCGAAGGCCAAGCCGCCTCCGCCACCCAATGCCCCGCCCGGTGCTTCGCCGACGCATCCGGGACCTCGGAATGGATCATATAGGCCCGGTAGGCCGGATCATGCTCCGCCCCATTCTCAATGCCCTTCAACCAGCGATCCCACCAGCGCAGTGCCACCTGCAAAAACCCAATCGCCGGGCCGGGAACCGCCGTGTGTGGATATTGATGCACCCAAGGCCCGACAATACCCTGCACAGGCGCAGGCACATTTTCGACCAGATGCGCCACGGTGTTCATATAATTATCCGCCCAACCGCCCCAAGACAGCACAGGCACCGTCATCCGGCTGTAATCCTCCGACACCGAGCCGTGCTTCCAATAGTCGTTCTTCTCCTGCATCTCCGCCCAGCGCGGAGCCAACCACGGCTCTGCGTCCAACCGCTTCAACCACATCTCACGCCAATCCGGGCGCAACACCGGGTCCGGGGGCCTGCTGGAATACGACAGCATCACCGCCCCCCAGCCAAAATTCTCGCCCAGCAAACAGCCGCCCTTATAGTGAATATCATCGGCAAACCGATCGGTGGTCGAGCACACTGACATCACCGCCTTCAGTGCCGGGGGCTGCAAATACGCCGTCTGCAAGCAGTTAAACCCGCCCCAGCTTTTGCCCATCATCCCCACCGCGCCCGAGCACCATTGCTGCCCAGCCAGCCATTCAATCACCTCGCAAGCGTCCGCCAATTCCTGAATGGTATATTCATCACTCATCAGCCCGTCGCTGTCGCCATTGCCGCGCATATCCACCCGCACGCAGGCATAGCCATGCCCGGCCACATAAGCGTGCATCATCTCATCACGCGGCAAAGTCCCGTCGCGCTTGCGGTAGGGGATGTATTCCAACACCGCAGGCACTGGGCCAGACGCCTCAGGTCGCCACACCCGCGCCGACAAACGGCAGCCGTCGGAAAGCACGATCCCGATGTCGGGATCATCGGTAATCGCAAAGGGAAACTCGGTTACAATCTTCATTACGGTTCCCTTTTGACTTCGCGCGTATCAGGCGATGCGAAGCCCCTGAAATCCGTTCCTCAAGCGGCGCTTTGGAAGCCGTTTGCGACGCAGCGTCACATTCGAGCAAAATGCCCCCTTGCAACGCAAACCCAAGCGCGCCACCACTTTCGCGCACAGCAAAACTGCAAAGGAACCACCATGACAACCCGCCCGAATATCCTGATTGTCATGGTGGATCAGCTGACGGGCACCCTGTTTGACGATGGCCCCGCCGCCTTCCTGCACGCCCCCAATCTGCGCCGCCTCGCCGATCATTCGGTGCGCTTTGCCAATGCCTATACCGCCTCGCCGCTCTGCGCGCCCGCACGTGCCGCCTTCATGTCAGGTGCCCTACCCCGTCGCACCCGCGTCTACGACAACGCCGCCGAGTTCGCCTCTGACATTCCCACCTATGCGCATCATTTGCGCCGCGCGGGCTATTACACCTGCCTCTCCGGCAAGATGCACTTCGTCGGCCCCGACCAGATGCACGGCTTTGAGGACCGCCTGACCACCGACATTTACCCCGCCGATTTCGGCTGGACCCCAGACTACCGCAAACCCGGCGAACGCATCGACTGGTGGTATCACAACTTAGGCTCCGTCACCGGCGCAGGCGTGGCCGAAATCACCAACCAACTCGAATACGACGATGACGTCTGCCATCAAACGGTGCAGAAAATCTACGACCTCTCGCGCGGGCTTGAACCCCGCCCGTGGTGCCTGACCGCCAGTTTCACCCATCCACACGACCCGTTCGTCGCCCGCAAGAAATACTGGGATCTCTACAACGACGCACCGGAACTAGAACCGCCAACACCGCTGGCCTATGAAGACATGGACCCGCACTCCAAACGTCTGATGGACGCCTGCGATTGGCGCGGGCTGGAAGTCACCCCCGCCCACATCCGCCGCGCCCGCCAAGGCTATTTCGCCAATATCTCCTACGTCGATGCCAAAATCGGCGAGATATTTGAAGCACTTGAGGCCACACGCCAAGAAGCCGTCGTGATCTTCGTCTCCGACCACGGCGAAATGCTGGGCCGCCGCGGCCTCTGGTTCAAAATGAACTTTTTTGAGGGCGCATCCCGCGTCCCCCTGATTATCTCCGCCCCCGGCCTGAAGCCGCAACGCATCGACACCGCCGTCTCGACCATCGACCTCACCCCCACCCTCTGCGATCTGGCCGGGATTTCGATGCAAGAAGTCATGCCCTGGACCGACGGCGAAAGCCTGCTGCCCCTCGCTAAAGGCACCCCGCGCACCAGCCCGGTGGCGATGGAATACGCCGCCGAAGGCAGCATCACCCCAATGGTCGCGCTGCGCTTGGGCGCGTGGAAATATATCCACTGCCCCGCCGATCCCGATCAACTCTACGATCTGGCGTCAGACCCGGATGAAAACACCAACCTCGCCGCCGACCCCCGCGCCGCCGAAGTCCTCGCGCATTTTCAAACCCTCACCCAAGACCGCTGGGACATCCCCGCCTATGACGCCGAAGTCCGCCAGAGCCAAGCCCGCCGCTGGGTGGTCTACGAGGCCCTGCGCAACGGGGCCTATTACCCCTGGGATCACCAACCCCTGCGCGCCGCCTCCGAGCGGTATATGCGCAACCACATGGATCTGAACGTGCTGGAAGACACCAAACGCTTCCCGCGCGGGGAGTAACCAAGGCGAATTTCAAGGCAAGACGAAATTCGGGACGCGCGGCGCTGTTGGGCTTTATTCTGCAACAACAGCGCAGTCTTTACTCTCGAAGCCTCCGGCGGGAGTATTTCAAAAAGAGCAACTGCTCAAAGTCGGTTGCACCTTATCCGTCTCAAACAGCCATGCAGATTTCAAAAGGATTGCGGTTTCAGAATAATCTCAAAACCAGCACTATCGCACAAAACCACAACATGTTGTGTAGAACAGCCCTCAAAAGCTGTCAAAACACAAGTCTCTCCCCGCTGGGAAAGAATTTCAGCAATTAAATCCGCAGCACAACAGCTGCCAGGCAAGCTGCATTTGGGAATTTGCTCTTTCCCAAATACTCCCGCCGGAGGCATCCAACCTATCCCCCATACCACGCCCATCGTCACGCCCCGGCAGCGCCACCGAGTGGTGGCTCGATGCCACCCGAGGCGGCACACCGTTCAGGTCAACGCGCGTCCGTCAGCACCCGCTGCGCCCCGATCCAGCCCATCAACATCGCAGGCGCGTTGGTGTTACCCGCGATCAGGTTCGGAAACGCGCTGGCGTCAATCACCCGCAAGCCCTGCACCCCATGCACGCGCAACCCTGCATCCACCACCGATGTGCTTGCATCCCGCCCCATCCGCGCCGTGCAACTCGGGTGATACACCGTGCCAGAGCGTTGGCGGAAATCGGCGATCAGATCGGCGTCGCTTTGCACCGCTGGCCCCGGTCGCAACTCCTCGGCAATCAGGCTCGCCAAAGCCGGTTGTGCCGCGATATGGCGCAGGTATTTCACCGCTGCCAGCATCTCGGCCACATCATGCTCGGTTGAAAACGCGTTGGCGGTGATCACCGGATGCGCCAGCGGGTCGGCAGAGTTGATATGGATATGCCCGCGTGAGGTTGGGCGGCAGTTGGAAAGCCCGATCGACATGCCAGGAAAGGGGTCGGGTGTCAGCAAGGGCCGCTCTCCGGCCTTCGGCAGCAGGGTGGAAAACGCCTGCAAATAAAGCTGCATATTCGGTCGGTCCAGATCGGCGCTGGTTTTGAAAAACCCACCCGCATGGTTGATCGACTTCGCCAGCGGCCCAGCCCCGGTCAGGAAATACTGCGCCCCGGCGAACAATTTCCCCCACCACGGCCGCAGCAGATCATTATAGGTCGCAACCTTCATCCGCCAGGTATAGTTGACACCCTGATGGTCGCTTAAGTGATCGCCAACGTTCGGATTATCGACCAGCACCGGAATATTCAGCCCCGACAGCAGCGCCCCCGGCCCCACCCCCGACAGTTGCAACAGTTGTGGCGAGTTGATCGCCCCCCCTGCCAAAATCACTTCCGCATTGCAGCGCAGATCGACCCGCTCACCCCTGCGCAGATATTCCACCCCCACCGCCCGCTTACCTTCAAACAACACCCGCGTCACCTGCGCGCCGGTGATCACCTGCACATTGGTCCGCTTCATCGCCGGCCGCAAAAACGCCCGCGCCGCCGAGTTCCTGCGCGCATTCTTAATGGTCATCTGATAGGTGCCAGCACCCTCCTGCTCAGCCCCATTGAAATCGCGGTTATAGCCCAGCCCTGCCTGACCGCAGGCCTTGATGTAATCCTCGACCAGCCAATGCAGCCCTTTGCGGTTCTCGGAAATAAACAACGGGCCGCCCTTGCCGCGATATTCATCCGCCCCTGCCTCGGTATCCTCCATCGCCTTGTAGGCAGCCAGACACTCATCCCAGCCCCAACCCGAATTCTCCGCCCCCCATTCGGCATAATCCGCGCGATGGCCGCGAATATAGACCATCGCGTTGATCGACGACGACCCCCCCAGCAATTTACCCCGAGGCCAATGATCACGTTGCCCGTTTAACCCCGGGTCGGGCTCGGTCTGATACATCCAGTTCACTGACGGATCGTAGAACAACTTGCCGTAGCCCAACGGCAGATGCACAAAAAACCGAAGGTCCGTGCCCCCCGCTTCCAGCACCACGACCTTATGCTTGCCCGATTGCGACAAACGCTCGGCAAGCACCGACCCCGCCGAACCAGAGCCCACAATGATGTAATCCGCGTCTTGCATATCCGGCTCCTCAGCGTCCCGGGCAGCGACCGGGCTTCGCGTTTGTAACGGGGCAATGACGCAGCCCCTTGCCAAGGCGCGACAAAATGTGTCGGTATTGCCAACTGCCGCAGCTCTTGCATCGCACCCCCCGCCCCGGCATAGTTGACCAATGTGCAGGACGGCCTGCGGCATTTGCACCGCTTCGGGACGGCCCGGTTTGCTGATGAGGGCCAAATGGCTTGGATTTATCTGACGATCGCCGGACTGCTCGAAGTGGTCTGGGCCTATTACATGAAGAAATCCGAAGGTTTCACACTGCTGACCCCCAGCCTGATCACGCTGGTCGCGATGGCCGCCAGCTTTGGCCTGCTCGCTTTGGCGATGCGCAGCCTGCCTTTGGGCACCGCTTACACGATCTGGACCGGCATCGGGGCGGTTGGCGCCTTCATCCTCGGCATCGTGTTTTTGGGTGAAGCCGCAACGCCAATGCGCCTGATCGCAGCAGCCCTGATCGTCAGCGGCTTGGTGCTGATGAAACTCGCCAGCCCACATTAACGGCGGCTTTTCACGGCAGCGGCGCTATGCTGCGGGCATCAACGGAGGTGTCCAATGCGCGTCATGGTGATCGTCAAATCCACCGCAGACAGTGAGCTGGGCCTGATGCCTTCACCCGCGGCATGGGCGGCGATGGAGGCCTTTAACGACTCACTCGAAGCCGCAGGCATCACCCGCGCGATGGGTGGGCTGAAACCGTCCAGCTTGGGCAAAAGAATCCGCTTTGACGGCAGCGGGCGCATGATCACCGACGGCCCCTTCGCCGCCACCAATGAGGTGATCGCGGGCTTCTGGATTTGGGAGGTGAAGGATATTGCCGAGGCGGTGGATTGGGTCACACGCTGCCCCAACCCGATGCCCGGCCCGTCGGAGATCGAAATCCGGCCGTTTTACGAGGACGCTGATGTCCTGATCCCCAGTTGATCGCACCGCTGCGGCGCGTTCTGGTCGAGGGCTACTTGCCCTTCCACACTGGATCGCGCTTTTCGGCAAAAGCCTTCGCGCCCTCCAGCTGATCTTCGGAGGAATACAACTTGTCCACCGTCGGCAGCAGCCGCTTGGACACCCGGTTCAGTGCGTCTTGGAAGCGCATATTTTCGGCCTCGCGCACCACTTCCTTGATCGCGGCATAGACCAACGGCGGACCGGATTCCAGCAGCCGCGCCAAAGCCCAAGCCTTTGGCAGCAAATTCTCGGATGTGGTGATTTCCTTCACGATCCCCCAGCGCAACGCCTCCTCGGCGTCAAACCAACGCCCGGTCAAAAGCAGGTCCATCGCGACGTGATAGGGGATACGTTTGGGCAGTTTGATGCTCGCGGCATCGGCCACCGTGCCAGAGCGGATTTCCGGCAAGGCAAAGGTCGCATTGGCCGAGCACAGGATCAGATCGGCGCTCAAAGCCAGTTCCAACCCGCCGCCGCAGCAAATCCCGTTCACCGCCGCGATAACCGGCTTGTTCAGGTTCGGCAATTCCTGCAAGCCGCCAAAGCCGCCCACGCCGTAATCGCCATCCACCGCATCGCCATCCGCCGCAGCCTTCAAATCCCAACCGGGGCAGAAGAATTTCTCACCCTGCGCCCGCAGGATACAGATGCGCAAACTGTCATCATCGCGGAAATCCCGAAACACCTGCCCCATCACCTGGCTGGTTTTCAGGCTGATCGCATTGGCTTTCGGAGCGTCCAGCGTAACCTCCAGAATAGCCCCCTCACGCCGGGTTTTGATCGGACCTTCGGTTCGCATTTCCATCTCAAGCCATCCTTATCAAAGCGTCCACCGCAACGGCCCCAACGGACCGCACGAGGATCGGGTTAATTTCAATTTCCTCAAGGCTGGCATCCGCCACCATCAGATCGCCCAACCGCACGGCATCCTCGGCCACCGCCTGCATGTCTGCCTTTACGCGTCCACGATACCCATCGAGCAATCGCCACAACCGCAGCCCCTGCATCGCCGCCAGCACTTGCGGCGCAGTCACAGGCAAGATCAGCATCACAGTATCGGCCAGCACTTCCGCCGTCACCCCGCCCATCCCCAGCGTCAAACTGACGCCATAAATCGGATCGCGCCGCAGCCCCAGCAGGATTTCCCCCACCGCGCCCGTCACCATTTCTTCCACCAGATAGCCAGTCGCCCCCGGCATCTCTTCCTGACCTTCCAGCGTAGAAAGCCCCAACCGCACCGCCCCCGCTTCGGTCTTATGGGCAAACCCCAAGCCTTTCAGGGCGTAGGGCGGGGTTAACCCCGCCGCCCCTGCGATAACCTCAGCAAACGTCCCCGATACCGCACGCGGCACCGCCACCCCCGCGCGGGCCAGCAGCACCTTGCCCTCGGCCTCTGACAGCATCCGGCTATCGCGCGAAGCCATCGCCACAACGGGCCGCCACCCCGAAACCCCCGGAGCCACCTGCGCCGCCTTTACCGCAGCCAAAGCGGTCTCAAGCCCCATCAAAGTCACAACCCCCTGATCCATCAGCGCAATCGCCTGCGCCTCGTCGAAATTTTCAGCCATCGAGGCCACAGGCAAAGCAATCTTGCCACTGGTGTTCTGCGCCAACACAATCGCATCCATAGCAGGCTGATACCCCGACGGATCGCAGCGATCATTGCGCGGCGGGTCGATGATATACAGCCCCGCGTCGTAAGCCTCCAGCATCGCGGTGAACACTTCGGTGGTTTTCGGTCCATCGCCCCAAATAAAGGTATGATAGTCCAACGGATTTGATATGGTGGGGATTTCACCCAGCACCTTGAACAACCGATCATGCGTCTCAGTAGGCACTGGCGGAAAATCAATCCCATAAGGGGCCGCCAAATCCGCCACCAACCCGGCCTCACCGCCCGAGCAAGACAGGCTGCAGATCCGTGTGCCAATCTGTGGCCCATGCACATGGAAAATCTTCAAAGTCTCGATCAGTTCGGAAGGCGTATTCACCTCGGCCACCCCGATCTGGCGCAGAAACGCCGAAGACGCCGCCCCGCCCCCCGCCAAAGATGCGGTATGCGAGGCCGCCGCCGTCCGGCTGAGCTCGGTCTTGCCCGATTTGATACAGACCACCCCCTTGCCCATCGCCCGCGCGCGCTCGGCCAAAGCCGCAAAAGCCACCGCGTCGTCGATGCCCTCAATATACATGCCCAAGGCGGTGACGCGCGGATCATCCAGCAAAGCTCCCGCCAGATCGGCCAGCCCCACCACCGCCGCATTGCCCAGGCAGGCAACATAAGCCACCGGCAACGCCCGCTTCTGCATGCCGAGATTGATCACGATGTTCGAGGATTGACTGACCAAAGCCACGCCTTTCGCCACCGGAATCCCGCCATGCTGATCCGGCCACAGCAGCGCCCCGTCGAGGTAATTGATCACCCCATAACAGTTCGGCCCCAAGATCGGCATATTCCCCGCCGCCGCAATCAACCTCTCCTGCAACTCCGGCTCCCCGGCCTCTGTCCAGCCAGAGGCAAAACAAATCGCCCCGCCCGCGCCCATCGCCGCAAGTTCCGCCACCACCTCAATCGTCGCGAACCGGTTCACCCCGATAAACGTCGCATCCGGCGCTGCGGGCAGATCGGCCAAAGACGCATAGACGCGCAACCCGCCAATCTTGGCCTTGCTCGGATGCACGGGCCAAATGTCGCCGGCAAACCCCATCTTGCGGCATTGCTCGATCACATTCAGCGCCCAACCCGCGCCCAGCACGGCAATGGATTTGGGGCGGAGCAAGCGGTCGAGGTTTTTCATACCCAACCTCCGCGCCCTGCATAAACCGCCGGGGCGCTGCCCCGGACCCCGGGATACTTAAGAACAGATGAAAGGGAAAATAGGCGCCGCCCTGCCACAACGGGCAGAGCGGTTTCACCTGTTACCGTCATCGGCGTCCCCGCCTGTTCGGTAAGTTTGGTCTGACGCAAAGGCATTAACATCGCGTTACTTTCATCTGTTCCTAAATATCCTCGGGGGTCCGGGGGCAGACAGCCCCGGGCGCTTGCAGCAGGCGCTAGCCTTGGTCTTTCCCTCCACGGTCGATATGGCCCAGATCCCGCTCTGGCCACACCCGATCCCGTACCATCTGCTTAAGCACCTTAACATCCGGAAAACCGCCCATTTCCTTGCGATCCCAGATCACCTCACCATCCAAAGTGATCTGAAACATCCCGCCCGTCGCCGGGATCAGCGTGACCGAGGCGATGTCCTGCCCGAAGGTCGACAGCAATTCCTGCGCCATCCAAGCCGTGCGCAGCAGCCAGTTGCATTGCGTGCAATAGGCAAGGGTGATCACCGGACGCTTGATATCGTTCATGAATATGGCCTTTCGCTAGGCGCCAAACGGCCGCAGCAACTCGCGGCTGATGATATGGCGCTGGATTTCCGAGGTGCCTTCCCAGATCCGCTCCACCCGTGCGTCCCGCCAGATCCGTTCCAGTGGCAGCTCGTCCATCAGCCCCATGCCGCCGTGAATCTGGATCGCCTCATCCGCGATCATCGCCAAAACTTCGGTGGCCTTCAGCTTGGCCATCGACATATCGGCTTCCGTCACTGTCCCCTGATCGTATTTCCAAGCCGCTTCCCGCGTCAGCAATTCCGCCGCTTTCAACTCCAGTGCCATATCGGCCAGTTTGAACGAAATCCCCTGAAACTTGCCAATCTGCTGACCGAACTGCTTGCGCTCCGCCGCATAGGAAATAGCGTGGCCCAAGGCGCGCTCGGCCCTCCCTAGACAGGTCGAGGCCACTTGCAGCCGGGTCGCCCCCAACCATTTGCCCGCCACTTCAAAGCCCTTATGCACTTCGCCGAGGATCTGACTGGCTGGCAGACGACAATCATCAAACTCCAAAATCATGTTGTTATAGCCACGGTGCGAGACGTTGCGATAGCCCTCGCGCACGGTGAACCCCGGCGTGCCTTTATCGACCAAAAACGCCGTGATCAGCTTTTTCGGCCCGCGCGGTGTGTCTTCCTCCCCGGTCGCCACCCAGACAATCGCAAAATCGGCGACATCGGCATGGCTGATGAAATGCTTGGTGCCATTTAGGACATAATCGCCACCATCCGCCTTGGCGAAAGCCTTCATCGAACGCAGATCCGAGCCTGACCCCGGCTCCGTCATCGCTTGGCAGTCGTGCTTCTCGGCCCGGATACAGGGAAACAAATACTTCTCACGCTGCTCGGTCGTGCAGGCGAGCAAAATGTTGGAAGGCCGCGCCACACAGTTCCAATGCAACGCATAGTTCGCCTTGCCCAGCTCCTTTTCGTAAAGCAACCACGTCAACGTATCTAGGCCCGCACCACCCACATCCTCCGGCATATTCGCCGCGTAAAGTCCCGCTGCCACCGCTTTTTGCGAGATTTCCTTGCGCAGGTCTTCCCGCAAAACCCCGGTGCGCTCCACCTCCGCCTCATGCGGGAACAACTCGTTCTCCACGAAGGCGCGGGTGGTGTCGATGATCATCTGTTGTTCTTCAGACAGGCCGAAATTCATTTCATTTCCTTACGGATCAACGTTATAGGTCATGCCATCGACTGCCAGCGCCTGGCCCGAAACCATGCGCGCGCCTTCAGAGGCGAGGTATAGCGCCATTGCGGCGACGTCTTCGGGGTCGGTCAACCGCTTCAGCGCCGTGCCCGACGCATAGCCTTGCCGCACCGCATCGGGCGTCATGCCCTTGGCTTGCGCCTCGGCCTCAATCACCAGATCAATGCGCGGCCCATTCACCGAACCGGGGCAGATCGCATTGGCGCGGATGCCATGCGGTCCCAGCTCCATCGCCACGGTTTTCATCAGCCCGATCACCCCCCATTTCGCCGCCACATAGGGTGCGCGGAACGGGTTGCCATAAAGCCCGGCGGTCGAGGACATGAAGATCATCACGCCCTTGCCCGCCGGTTTCATTAGCCTTGCGGCATGTTTTGCCGCCAACATCGCGCCATCGAGATTGACGGCCAGACACTGATGCCAAGCCGCCAAATCCATATCCTCAATCGCCGCCGTCGGCCCCTTGATCCCGGCATTGGCGCAGAGTACATCCAGCCCGCCCCATTCCGCCGCGATCTGGGCAAACAGCGCGGTCATCGCGGGTTCATCGCTCGCATCGCAGACCGAACCTCGCATCCCAGCGGGCAAGGTCGCGAGCATGCCCGCATCCACATCCGTCACCCAAACGCGATAGCCCGCCCCGGCAAAGGCTTTCGCCATCACCAGACCAATGCCATTCGCGCCTGCGGTGATCAGAACGGTTTTCACTTCTTCTGCCCCACAGCCCGACCCGCGCCTTCCGGCAGCGGCAACCCGGCTTGCGCATCCGCAATAGCCTTCAACTTCGGCCAAACCTCTGCCGAGGCCGGGGCCGATTTGCCCGAAGCCATGTTCACATGCAGGCACAACTGCTCAATCGTGGCGACGCAATCGTCACCCTTCATGATCCGCACGAAACTACGGAAACGTTTTTCATCCGCCGAAATGATCTGCAGCGTCCCGGTCAACCGATCCCCCAGTTTCGCCTCACCCAGATGCCGGATATGGGTTTCAGCCGAGTAGAACGAATTCCCCGCAGCCACATAGTCCATCCCGGCACCGATCAGTCGCAGGAAGGCATCGACGGTTTCCGAATTGGCAAAATAATAGCGGCTTTCGGTCATATGGCCATTGTAGTCGATCCAGCCCGGCAGCACCTGCATCTGCGCCATCACCAAGGGAGCATTCTTCGGGGCCGCGTCGATTTCAGCATGGAACGCCACCGCGCGCGCCGCGTCATGTTCGCGCAGAACCTTGCCCGCACCCCAGTTGCGGTCTTTCAAGGCACGCAGGAAGCCGATCAGGTTGCTGTCGCGAATACGCTCCAACTCACGGATCGAATGCGCGCCCGATTGCGCATCCGACTGGCCCGCGATCAGATCGACCAACGCGTCATTGAACTCCGGCACGTCGGTCAGCTTGGTCCAAGGCGCGGTCAGATACGGCCCGAACTGCGCCATGAAATGCTTCATGCCCGCCTCGCCGCCCGCGACGCGGTAAGTCTCAAAGAGCCCCATCTGGCCCCAGCGCAACCCGAATCCCATGCGGATCGACTCGTCGATTTCTTCCGTCGTCGCTACGCCATCCTTCACCAGCCACAACGCCTCGCGCCACACCGCTTCCAGAAAACGGTCGGCGATATGGGCGTCGATTTCCTTGCGGATATGCAGCGGGAACATGCCGATCTCTTTCAGGATCAGCTTGGCATTCTCGATCACCGCCGGGTCAGATTTCGGCGACGGCACCACTTCGGCGAGGGGGAGAAGGTAGACCGGGTTGAACGGATGGGCGACGAAAATCACCCCCGGATTGGCGGCATTTTCCTGCAACTCAGACGGTTTGAACCCGCTGGTCGATGAGCCAATCGGAGTCCCCAATTCCGCCGATTGTTGGATCTGTGCAAACACCCGATGCTTCAAATCCAGCCGCTCTGACACCGATTCCTGAATGTAATGCGCGCCTTCGACGGCTTCGGTAATGGTCTGCGCGAAGCTAAGCTTACCCTCGGCTGGCATCGGAATATCACTAAGTGCAGGCAGCGACGCCCGCGCATTCGCCATCACTTCGCTGATCTTGCGCTCTGCCTGCGGATCGGGATCGAACACCGACACATTCCAGCCGTTGAGCAAAAACCGAGCCGCCCACCCGCCGCCAATAACCCCACCACCAATGATCGCTGCTTTTTTCGTCATTTCGTTTCCTCATCCGCCGCACGATTGCTTGGCCCATACGGTGCCTTCGCGACCAAAATTTTATTCGCCATAGTCGAAACCTGACCTATTGATCACCTTCCCACCGACAGGACATCTGGTGAATGCCACCATTAGGAAACGGCATTGCTTCCTTATTCCATTGAGTTCCTGATCGCCTGATCACATAAGTGCCGCTACTACGAACCGGACTTCCTCCCGCCGAGCTGCACTCTTGCGAGAATTTAGCCTCAGCGAGCCGTGCATTTGATGCGTCAGGTTTCACAGCAGGATCGAACATTTCCAAGACGCCCGGCTCTTTCCGGAAATCAAACGCACCGCCAAACGCCACCCAATCGTTGTAGAATTGCGTCGAGCCCGGGCGAGGCGTTCCAACATTGCTGCCCAAGTTTGGAACGCAAGCAGACAGCAGAAGAACCAGAGCAAGCGCCCGCATCATTTCGCCAACGGCGCGCGCTTCTCCAGCTTCAGCTTCGTCCGCACCTCAGCTGGGGTAATAACCCGCGCGCCCAAATTGCTGATGATCGTCACCGCCCGCTCCACCAGTTGCGCGTTGGTGGCCAGCACGCCCTTATCCAGCCACAGGTTATCCTCTAGCCCGACCCGCACGTTGCCGCCCGCCAGCACCGAGGCCGCGACATAGGGCATCTGGTTGCGGCCAATCGCAAAGGCGCTCCAATGCCAATCGGCAGGCACATTGTTGACCATGGCAAGGAAGGTGTTCAGATCATCCGGCGCGCCCCATGGCACGCCCATGCACAGCTGCACCAAAGTCGGCGCCGGGATCACGCCTTCGCGCGCGAGTTCCTTCGCCAGCCACAGATGCCCGGTGTCAAACGCCTCAATCTCAATCCGCACGCCCGCCGCCGTCATCCGCTTGGCCATATCCCGCAACATACCGGGGGTGTTGACCATCACATAATCGGCCTCGTTGAAGTTCATCGTGCCACAATCGAGCGTGCAAATCTCGGGCCGACATTCGACCACATGCGCCACCCGCGCCGTAGCCCCGACCATATCGGAATGGCCCGCCATCTGGCCCATCTTCTCGGTGCCGTCAAACAGCAAATCGCCGCCCATCCCCGCCGTCAGGTTCAGCACCACATCGGTGCCAGAATCCCTGATCCGCTCCGTCACTTCGCGGTACAAAGCCAGATCGCGGCTGGGTTTGCCGGTTTCCGGGTCACGCACATGGCAATGCACCACCGCCGCCCCAGCCTTGGCCGCATCAATCGCCGATTTCGCGATTTGCTCAGGCGAGCGCGGCACATGCGGGCTGCGGTCCTGCGTGCCGCCAGATCCGGTGACGGCACAGGTGATGAAAACTTCGCGGTTCATGGCCAAGGGCATGGGAATCCTCCAATTCGGTTGCCCACACCATAACCAGCTTGCAACGCCACGCTTGACGATTTACGCAATATTCATGGCAAAACCCGCAAAAATCAACACATCCATCTTCGCGCCCAGCACCGAGCCGCTCACCCTCGCCCTATTGGTCCTACCGCAATCCTCGATCCTCGAAGTCGCCTCCACCCTAGACCCGCTGCGCTCCGCCAACCGCCACCTCGGCCAAGACGCCTACCGCTGGCGGGTTGTCTCCCCCGATGGCCGCCCCGTCCCGCTGACCTGCGGCATTGAACTTCCCTCCAACGGCCCGCTGTCCGCCGCCGAAGGCGCCGACGCCCTCATCGTCATCGCCGGATTCCAGCAATCCCACTCCGCCACCCAACCTCTGATCCGCGATCTCTCCCGCAGCGCCCCCCGTTTCAAAGCCATCGGCGGCATCGACGCAGGCGCATGGGTTCTCGCCCGCGCAGGCTTGCTGAACGGCTACAAGACAACGGTGCATTGGGAAGACCTTGAGGATTTCGCCGCCACCCATCCGCAGATCGACACCGCCCCCGACCGCTTTGTGATCGACCGCAACCGTTTCACCGCAGGTGGAGCCGCCCCGGCCTGCGATCTGATGCTGCACCTGATCCGCCTCCGCCACGGCCCCGCTTTGGCTTTGCAAGTGGCGGCCTCTTTCATCACCACCGCCCGCGACGGGTCAGAGCCGCAAATGACCAGCACAAAGCCCGACCCCCGGTTAGATCCCCGCGTATCTGCCGCCATCGCGCGCATGGAAGCCACCCTAGACACCCCAGAAACCACAGCGCAAACCGCCGCCGCCATCGGTCTCTCCCCCCGCCGCTTAGAGCAAATTTTCCAACAAAGCTTGGGCTTGCCCCCCGCCACCTACGCCCTGACCCTGCGCCTCGCCGCCGCCCGCCGCATGATCACCGACACCCGCCACCCCTTGGCCGAAGTCGCCCTACGCTGCGGCTTTTCCTCGGCCTCAGCCCTTTCACGCAGCTTTCGCGCGAACCTTGGCCAAGCCCCGAGCCAACTGCGATAGCCTACGCCGCCACAAAGCGGATGCGCACAGCGCGGGAGTATTTAAGCCAATATGAAAGCCTATCCATTCACATTGGCTTAAATATCCTCAGGGTGAAGCCCAGGCCGAGGGACAGACAGCTCCTAGACCATCTCGACCAAACCACGCCCCTTCAGCAAAGGCTCCACCCCCGGCATACGCCCGCGGAATTTGGTATACAAAACATCCGGCTCCTCTGACCCGCCAGCCGAAAGAATAAACTTCTCCAGCCGCGCAGCCACGCCTGGATCAAACGCATCCCCCGCCTCTTCAAAGGCCGCAAAGGCATCGGCGTCCATCACCTCGGACCACATATAGGAATAATAGCCCGAGCTATAACCGTCGCCCGAAAACACATGCGCGAAATGCGGCGTCGCATGCCGCATCCTTATCGGGCCGGGCATCCCCAAAGCCTCCAACACCTCCGCCTGCTTTTGCATCGGATCGGCGGGCGCTGCCCCCTCGTGAAACGCCAGATCGACCAGGGCCGACGAGATAAACTCTACCGTCGAGAACCCCTGATCATAGGTCCCCGCATCCAACAGCCGCTTGATCAGACCCGCTGGCATCGCCTCGCCCGTCTGCCAGTGCCGCGCGTGCTTTTCCAACACCTCCGGCACTTCCATCCAATGCTCATACAACTGGCTCGGCAATTCGACAAAATCGCGCGCGACCGAGGTGCCAGAGATAAAGCCATAGGTCACATTCGACAGCATCTGATGCAAAGCATGGCCAAATTCGTGGAACAATGTCCGCGCATCGTCATAAGACAACAGCGCCGGATCACCCTTGGCAAAGTTGCAGACATTCACCACAACAGGACGCTGATCTCCACCCAATTTGCGCTGGCTGCGCATCGCCGAACACCAAGCCCCCGAGCGTTTCGATCCGCGCGCAAAGTAATCACCGATGAACACCGCGAAATGCTCGGCCCCGCGCGTCACCTCCCAAGCCCTTGCATCGGCATGATAAAGCGGAATGTCCAAAGCGCGGAACTCCAACCCAAACAGCCGATTGGCACAATCAAAGCAAGCGGCCAAGATCGCCTCCAACCCCAGATAAGGCTTCAACACCGCCTCATCCAGATCATGCTCGGCCACCCGACGCTTTTCTGAATAATACCGCCAATCCCAAGGCTCCAGCGGCCCCGCGATGCCATCCGCATGCAGCCGCGCCTCCAAAATCGCGGCATCCTCCAACGCCTTGGCCTTCGCAGGTTGCCAAACCCGCATCAGCAAATCCCGCACCGCTGCCGGGGTTTTCGCCATCTCCGGCTCCAGCTTATAATCGGCAAAGCTGGCATAGCCCAGCAAAGCCGCCCGCTCCGCGCGCAACGCCAAAATCTCCGCCGCAACCGCGCGGTTATCCGTCGCCCCGCCATTCGCCCCGCGCAAGCCCCACGCCTCATAAGCCTTCTGCCTCAGCCCGCGCCGAGGCGAAAACTGCAAAAACGGCACGATCAAAGACCGCGACAGCGTCACCACCGGCCCCGAAGCCCCCTTCTCCACCCCCGCCGCCCGAGCCGAGGCCACCACGAAATCTGGCAAGCCCTCCAGGTCAGCTTCGGAGAGCTCCATGAACCAGCCACGCTCATCGGCCAGCAGGTTCTGGCTGAATTGCGTGCCCAGAACCGCCAACCGGGATTTCACCGCTGTCAACCGCTCGGCCTGCTCGCCTTCCAGCAAAGCCCCCGAGCGCACAAACATCTGCCGATACAAAGTCAAAACCCGCAGTTGTTCCGGTGTCAGACCCAACCCCTCGCGCCGCTGAAACAAATCCTCCACCCGGCCAAACAGCGCCGTGTTGTTGGTCACTTCAGAGGCAAAACCCGACATCTTCGGTGCCAATTCCATCTGCAACGCCTCGCGCCCGTCCGTAGAATCCGCCCCGGCAAGGTTGTAAAACACCCCGCCCACCCGGTCCAACGCGTCCTCGGCCAACTCCATCGCCTCGATGGTATTGGCAAACGTCACCTCAGCCGCTTCGGTAATCGCTGCAATATTCGCCCGCGCCTCAACCAAAGCCGCCTCAAACGCCGGCGCAAAATCCGCGTCCGAAATCTCCGCAAACGGCGGCAGTCCAAATTCCCCGCCCCAAGCGCCCAGCAAAACATTCATCGCAAATCTCCTTTAGCCGCAAAGCTAGGCACCCCACCGGATAAGGTCCACCCTAACAGTTGCTCTTTTTGAAATACTCCCCGCGGAGCGTCCGCTAGCTGGGTCAATCACAACACCGAAATCCAAAGCCAACGCCGCCACAAGGCACCGACCGCGCGTAAGCGCTCAAAAAACTTGCGCGGCACGCGCGCATTTAGATCACCCGCGTTACCGCTGATCCCGCGCCTTCAACCGCGCCTCAATCCGCCGCAACACCAGCGATAATCCCACCGTCATCGTCAAATACAGCAATGCCACCAGATTATAGGTCTCAAAATACCGGAAATTTCCCGCCGCCGTGACCTTGCCGAGTTGCGTGATATCCGCCACCCCCAGCACAGAGACCAAGGACGAATCCTTCACCATCGCCACAAAATCATTGCCCAAAGGCGGCAGGATCATCCGAAACGCCTGCGGAAACACCACATGTCGAAACCGCTGCCAGCCCGACAGCCCCAAAGCCTGCGCTGCCTCGATCTGGCCCTTATCCACCGCCTGCAACCCGGCCCGGAACACTTCCGCCAAAAACGCCGAATAGGCCAAGGTCAATGCAATAATCGCCCGCCACAACAGCGGAAAATCCCGCGTCTTCACCGGCTCCAGCCCCAGATGCGCCGTCAGCCAGTTCCAGCCATAAATCGCCCCCGGTGCAGCCACGAAAGCCACATAGAGCAGCAGCACCATGATCGGCACGCCGCGCACCACCTCGATATAAAACCGCGTCACCTGCCTGATCGCGCGAAACCGTGACAGCCCCGCCAGCGCCAAAAGCAGCCCCAACACGCAGGCCATCGCATACGCGACCACGGTCACAAAAATCGTCAGCCCAATCCCCTTGGCTAGCAATCGCATCGCCGAGGAATAGACCTCACTCGCCCACACCTCATAAAACAGCAGCGCCCCGATGCCGCCAATCGCCACCAGCCACCACGGAAAATCCTGATCTTTCAAAGCCTTCATCCGAATGGCCCCGACCTTACATCGGGGCCGCTTCCATCACTCAGCCTTGTATTCCAAGAACCACTTCTTGTTCAGCGCCTCAAACGTGCCATCGGCTTTCAATGCCGCAATCCCGGCATTGATCGGCGCTTCCCAGTCTGATCCTTTCGGGAAAATAAAGCCGAAATCTTCCGACCCCAGCGGCGCACCCACCAGCTTCAGCGCGCCAGCCGAGGCATCGACATAGCCCTTGCCCGCCGTCATATCGGTCAGCACCGTGTCAACATCACCCGATTTCAACGCCTCGACACTGGCACCAAAGGTCTCAAACAGCTTGATCCGCGGGTTCGCCTCATTGCCATCCAGCACCGAATACACCGCCGTGTAGAACGGCGTCGTCCCCGCCTGCGCGCCGACCAGCAGATCAGCATTGGCGGCAAAAGTCGCAGCATCGGTAAACCGGGCCTCTTCGCCACGCACCAGCATCATGCTTTCCGAGCGCATATAGGGGTCCGAGAAATCGACCTTTTCCTTGCGATCATCCTTAATGGTGATCCCGGTCATCCCCATATCAAACTGCCCCTCCGACACCGCCGGAATCATCGCATCCCAAGAGATATTGGCGTATTTCACCGTGAAATTCAGCCGCTTGGCGAGTTCCGCCACCGCGTCATATTCCCAGCCAACCGCCGCACCTGATTTGTCGACAAACTGCAACGGCGGATAGGCATTCTCGGTCACAATGGTGATCTCTTTGCCGCCCAGATCGGGCAAATCGCCCGCAAAAGCCGCAGAAAAAGCCCCAGAAACGCTCAAAGCAAGGCCCGCAAGGGCAGCAGCAATCTTCATATGTGAACTCCCTGTCACAAAGTGGATGGGGGAGTATGGCCGCGATTGGGGGGCGGGGGCAAGGGGGCCATAGCGCGCAAATATCGCACTATATATGCTCCGAATGACACGCATCTTGTGCAAGGCGAGCCTAAACAGGTCTTGGAACAGCGGGCAGAAATCAATCCCGGCCGTCCTACCAAGCCGAAATATCGAGCGCACCCAAAAACCACAGATCACTCCAGTTATTGCTACCGCCAGATAGATTGCTTCGACAACTTTCATCTCTACAGCCGCCCACGATCTCGTTGCCACTCACCTATACAATCAAAACGAGAACAAATAATAAACAAAAATGCGCCTTGCTGTGCATCCACGCATACCCCCTCGCCAAATCTCCGCAACTTCGCCCCATTGCGCCAACCCGCCCTCGGCCTCATCCTTCCCCATAACCACAGGAGGCCCAGATGCCCAAACTTCCCACCTATTTCATCTCACACGGCGGCGGCCCCTGGCCTTGGCTGCCCAACATGCGCCAGATGCTCGCCAGCTTGGAGACCTCGCTCGCCCGGATGCCGTCCGAGATTGGCACCACCCCGAAAGCCATCCTGATGATCTCCGGCCATTGGGAGGAAGACGATTTCGCCGTGATGTCGTCTCCCAGCCCCGGAATGCTCTATGATTACGGCGGCTTCCCGCACGAGACCTACCAAATCATTTACCCCGCCCCCGGCGCACCCGACCTCGCCCAGCGCACCGCCGATCTGATCCGCGCCGCAGGTCTGCCCACCCATCTGGACCCCAAGCGCGGCTTTGATCATGGCACTTTCGCGCCCGCTTATGTGATGTATCCCAACGCAGAAATCCCGATTTACCAAGTCTCTTTGCAGCACAGCTACGATCCCGCCGCCCATATCGCGCTTGGCCGCGCCATAGCCCCACTGCGCGACGAAGGCGTACTGATCATAGGCTCTGGCCTCAGCTACCACAACCTGCTGCTATTCGGCCCCGGCGCGAAAGCCCCCTCCACCGCGTTTGACACTTGGCTGTCAGACACCATGGCCCTGCCCGAAGCCAGTCGCACCAAAGCCCTTTTAGACTGGGATAAAGCCCCCTCCGCCCGCATCTGCCACCCACAAGAAGACCATCTCGTGCCGCTGTTCGCCGCTTTAGGGGCCGCCGAGAATGAAACAGCCACTATGGTCTATCACGACAAAAACGTCTTCGGCGGCGTCACTGCGTCCAGCTACCGCATTGGTTAAGACCGCGGGGACGGGCAAAACTCTGCCCCCGCACAATGCTAAATCAGCCGCTGCGCCAAGATCATCAACCCGCCCGACACCGCCCAACTGCCCGCATCGACCAAGCGGCTGACGGGTCCCAACTTCTTGAAAGCATTGTTGGAATAGCTCATCACGATGAAGGCCACGATGCCCAGAACCAATGGCCCACAAAGCCCGCGCGCCATCATCACGCCCACGAACAGCCCATAGAGCACCAGACCGACCACCAGTGACCCAAAGGCAGCCCCCATCGGATCACCGGGCGCGTGCTGCACTTTGGCCGAGGCGCTCCACGCCGGATAAAACCCTTTCGGCGAATACCAAAACCACCCGGCGACAAAGGCAGCTATCACCCCCACCACAACGCCCAGCCAATCCACCCCCCGCAAACATCAACACCTCCCTCGATTCGACCATCTTAGCCGAGAATGATTAACCCGCGCCAAATGGCAAAACATATTGCCCGGTTCTGTATCGGCGCCGACCCTTTTCCATTCTGTCAGTTTCTCAGACCTCAACAAATTAGCGCAGCACGCTCAATGTCTTACCCCACACACCGCGCAATCCACCCGTGATTTCACCCCAATCACCCGCGTCTCGCCATAAAGCGCGTCGTGGATCAACAACCGCCCCCGCAACGGCGCGCCGGCTCCGGTGATCAGCTTCACCGCTTCCATCGCCATCATGCTGCCTATCACACCCGGCAACGGTGCCGCCACCCCGGCCTCGGCGCAAGTTGGCACCATGCCCGGCGCTGGCCTCACTGGAAAAACACATGCATAACAAGGGCTTCCCTTCGCCGGATCATAGACCGAAAGCTGCCCCTCCCACTGTGTGATCGCCGCCGCCACCAAGGGCTTGCCCGCCGCCACACACAGCCGATTGACCAAGTACCGCGTGTCGAAATTATCCGAGCCATCCAGCACCAGATCATATTCCGATATCAACCCGCCCGAGGCCTCATCCAACCGCCGCTTATAAGGCTTCACCAAAATATACGGGTTCAGCGCCTTCATCGCGATCTCCGCCGAACGCACCTTATCCATGCCAATGCGTTGATCGGCATGAATAATCTGGCGCTGCAAATTACTGGGATCAACCGTGTCATCGTCGATCACCCCAATCTCGCCCACCCCCGCCGCCGCAAGATATAGCAGCACAAGAGAACCCAACCCCCCCGCCCCTACCACGAAAACCTTCGCATCCTTCAGCTTACGCTGCCCCGGCCCGCCAATCTCGCGCAGCAGAATATGCCGGGCATAGCGCTCCACCTCGCCGCTGGAAAACGCTGCGGGCATGATCACCGGCGCCGCCAATTCCACCCTATTTTTCAAGCCTTTTAGTAGAATCCGATATCCCAATACTGCGCCGAAACCCAAGGCCACCGCAGCCCAAACCCGCGCATCGCCCCCTGTCTCCTCGCGCAGGGGATGCCCCGCAGGCAGCAGCAAATTCACCAAAACCGCCGCCAGCCACAAAGCCGCAATCGCCCCCCAACGCAGCCGCTTTGGTGTGCCAAAAACCCAGCCCAAACCCCAAAGCGCGAAAGCGAGTGCGACAACCAGCATCAATCTTTTCCACCCGAACGCGGCGCAGCCCAGCCAAAGCCAGTCGAGCCAAAGCCACCCGCCCCCCGCATGGTTTCGTCCAAGATATCAACCACTTGAAACCCCGCCTGTACCACGGGTGCCACCACACATTGCGCAATCCGGTCGCCATGCCGCACCACATAGGGCTCCGCGCCCAAATTCACCAAAGCCACCCCCAACGGGCCGCGATAATCACTGTCGATCGTCCCCGGCGTGTTCGGCACAGTGATGCCAAATTTCACCGCCAACCCAGACCGGGGCCGGATCTGCATCTCATATCCCTCTGCAATCGCTACACGAATCCCCGTCGGCACAATCACCCGCCCCATCGGTGCAATCACAATCCCCGCCGCCCGATCCGCTGCCAAAAGATTGGCGCAAATATCTGCCCCCGCCGCCCCAGCGGTCTGATAGGCGGGCAATGCCACCGACCGATCCGCCCGTTCCTCCCACATCACCTGTACAAGCGTCATGGTCATCCTCTGTGTAAAAGTATCCCCGCCGGAGGCATCCGACCCATCCACCAAAACCACCGCTTCAGACCCTATCCCACGGAATTTTCCGCAAAATTCCGGCTTTACCCCAGCAAAACCGCCGCAATCCGCTCCGCCAAAGCCCGCGCAACAGCATCCTTCGCCATACGCGGCCAAACCTCGGCCCCCGCCTCGGTGATCAACGTCACCGCGTTCTCCGTGCCGCCCATGATCCCGGTCGCAGGCGAGACATCATTCGCCACGATCCAATCGCAGCCCTTCCGCAACCGCTTCGCCGCCGCGTATTCCGCCACACTGTCTGTCTCCGCCGCAAAGCCCACCACCAACCTAGGTCGCTGCAACCCTTTGGCGACGCGAGATAAAATATCCGGGTTCTCAGCAAACTCCAGCGCCGGAGCTCGACCCGTCCCATCCTTCTTGATCTTCGACCCGCTGGCATTGGCCACCCGCCAATCCGCCACCGCCGCCGCCATCACCGCCGCATCGGCGGGCAAAGCAGCCTCCACCGCCGCCAGCATCTCGGCGGCCGTTTCCACCCACACCACCGCCACCCCTTCCGGCGCGGGCACCACGGCAGGCCCGGTCACAAACGTCACGCGCGCGCCCAGGTCCCGCAATGCCACCGCAATCGCCGTGCCCTGCGCCCCCGAAGACCGATTGGCAATATAGCGCACCGGATCAATGGCTTCATGTGTCGGCCCCGAAGTCACCACAACATGCTTGCCCCGCAATGGCCCCTCAGCCAGCGCGCCCGCAATCGCCGACATGATCTCCTCAGGTTCCGCCATCCGCCCCGGCCCAAACTCACCGCAAGCCATCTCACCCGCATTGGGCCCGACAAACAATACGCGATCCGCCCGCGCCTGCGCCAGATTCCGCTGCGTCGCCGGATGCTGCCACATCCGCACATTCATCGCCGGAGCGACCAACACGCGGGTATCGGTGGCCAAAAGCAACGTCGAGGCCAGATCATCCGCCCTTCCTTGCGCCAATTTCGCCAGCAGATCCGCCGTCGCCGGGGCCACCACGATCAGATCGGCCACACGGGAAAGCTGAATATGCCCCATCTCGGCCTCATCGGTCAGATCGAACAATGCGGAATAGACTTTCTCACCCGCCAGCGCACTCACCGACAAGGCTGTGACAAACTCTGCGCCCGCGCGGGTCAGAACCGGAGTCACCAAAGCCCCCGCCTGTTTCAAAAGCCGGATCAAAGCCAAAGACTTATACGCCGCAATACCGCCGCCAATGATCAGCAATATCCGCTTGTTCGCCAGCATCGCACACTCCCAAGGCCCCCCATAGATGTAGGCGGCACCGGGACCAAACTCAACGCCCTAAAACGGAGCAGTTTTTCTAAAGCAAAGCCAGCACTTCCGGCGATTGGGCTTCCAAAGACCGACGCAGCTTCACGTAAGCCGCCGCCTCTAGCTGCCGGATTCGTTCCTTTGACAGGCCCAGTTCCACCCCCAAAGATTCCAACGTCCTTGGCTCATCACGCAACCGTCGCTCTGCCACGATATGACGCTCGCGCGCAGTCAAACCGCGCATCGCCGCCACCAACCAACCCCGTAACCGCTCAGTATCATGCGAAAACTCCACACGCTCAGACGCCTGCACACCGTCATCTTCCAGCGTGTCAATCCATTCACGCCCGTCCTCATCCGCCGCCTGCGTCGCGTTCAGCGATGCGTCAGAGCCCGCCAACCGCCCCTCCATCATCTCGACTTCTGCCACACGCACGCCAATTTCATGCGCAACCTTTTCGCGCAACTGGTGTTGATCCAGCACCAAACCTTCAGCCGCAGCTTCGCGCTCCAACTTGGCCTGAACGCGCTTCATGTTGAAAAACAAAGACTTCTGCGCCGAGGTGCTTCCGGTCCGCACCATCGACCAATTCCGCATCACATAATCCTGGATGCTGGCCTTGATCCACCACACAGCATATGTCGAAAACCGCACGCCGCGATCCGGGTCGAACTTTTCAGCCGCTTTCATCAGACCCAGCGATGCTTCCTGAATCAGATCATTCATCGGCGCGCCATAGCGGCGGAACTTCGAAGCCATCGAAATTGCCAACCGCATGTAGGCGGTGATCAACCGATGCAGCGCCGCCTCATCGCGATGATCGCGCCATGCATAGGCGAGCCGCAACTCGGTTTCAGCATCCAGCAATTCCGCCGCCCGCGCTTGGCGCGACAAAACCTGCTGATAGGGTGCGTCAAGCATCATCTGATCCCCCAATCGTCTCGTTGCCATGTTTATTGATCACAACAGCAATACGCAGGCCAAGCCACTTTGGATGCCAGCAGAACGCTCAATTTGTGATTTATCTTTCTTTCCATCAATTCCCGTGATGGCCCCACGCACAAATCACCGCTTTCCATCACGCCCCCGCATCGCCTAGCCTATGCCTAACCCAAACCCGGAGCCTACAATGACATATGATCTCGTAATCGGCGACCGCGCCTATTCCAGTTGGAGCCTGCGCGGCTGGCTGCTGTTCGATGCCTTCAACATTCCCGTCAAACTGCACACCGCCCGCCTCTATACCAACGAGCTTGCCAATGTTCTCAAAGACTTCTACCCCGCTAAAACTGCCCCGACCATGCGCACACCCGACGGGGTTGTAGTGCCCGAAACCATCGCCATCGCCGAAGAACTGGCCTCGCGTCATCCCGAGGCTAGCCTGTGGCCCAGCGACCCCAAACACCGCGCCATCGCCCGCGTGCTCGCCGCCGAAATGCACGCGGGCTTTGCCGCCCTGCGCGAACATTGCCCGATGAACCTGCGCGCAAGTTATACCGATTGCGCGCCCACGCCTGGGGTTCTGGCCGATCTTGCACGCCTGGAAATCATCTGGGCATGGGCACAAAAAGAAACCGGATCAACCACTTGGCTCTGCGGCGCCTATTCCGCCGCCGATGCATTCTTTGCCCCTGTCGCCGCCCGCGTCGCCAGCTATAACCTCCCCCTCGCACCTGCAGCTGCGGCCTATGTCCACGCCCATCTCGCCCATCCCTCGTTCCGCCGCTGGCGCGCGATGGGGATGATCGACGGCGCGGATCAGGATTTCTACCGTCGCCCCTACCCGCGCCGCCCGTGGCCCGGCCCGGTGCCCCTTGCCGCCCGCCCGCTCGAGGGCACCCAATCCGAGAACACGGTCTGCCCCTACTCCGGCAAGCCCATCACCCATGTGCTTGAAATATCAGGCCGCCGCATCGGCTTCTGCAACGCCTTCTGCCGCGACAAAACCGTGGCCGACCCCGAAGCATGGCCGAAATTCATCGCGATTTATCAGCCCTGAGCCACGATCTTTACCATTCGTAAACCATTGCCCCGGAGCCGTTAACCAGGATGAACGGGGAGGGGCGCAATGGTCGCACGGGCCTACACAGTCGCCTTTGAAGGCGTCGAGGCGCGGATTGTCGAAGTACAATGCGCCATCGCCCCTGGCATGCCGTATTTTGGCGTCGTAGGCCTGCCCGACAAAGCGGTGTCCGAAGCGAAAGAACGCGTTCGCGCCGCAATGGCCGCGATGTCGATCGCTTTGCCGTCCAAGCGCATCTTGGTCAACCTCTCGCCCGCCGACCTGCCGAAAGAGGGCTCGCATTTCGACCTGCCGATCGCCTTGGCCCTGCTGGCGGCGCTGGAAATCATCCCGAAAGACGCGGTTGAAGCCACCGTCGCCTTGGGCGAACTCTCGCTTGATGGCCGCCTGATCGCGGTGCTCGGCGCACTCCCCGCCGCCATCGCCGCCGCCGAACAAGACTGCGTGCTTTTGTGCCCGAAAGCCTGCGGTGCCGAAGCCGCTTGGGTCGGCGCCACCCAAGTCCTCGCCGCCGCCACTCTCAACGATGTGGTCCGCCACTACACCGGACAAATCCCGATCACCCCGGCAGAGGCTGGCGAGGTCGCACCGCAAGCCACAGGCCGCGATTTCCGCGATGTGAAGGGGCAAGAACGCGCGAAACGCGCGCTGGAAATCGCCGCCTCTGGCCGCCACCATGCGCTGATGGTCGGAACACCAGCGTCCGGGAAATCCATGCTCGCTGCCCGCCTGCCAGGTATCCTGCCGCCGCTGTCGGCGCAAGAAGCCCTTGAAACCTCGATGATTCATTCGCTAGCCGGGCTGCTGTCCGAAGGCGGTATCTCCCGCGCCCGCCCCTTTCGCGAACCGCATCACACCGCCTCAATGGCCGCCATCGTCGGCGGCGGCAAAGGTGCCAAACCAGGCGAAATCAGCCTCGCCCATAACGGCGTTTTGTTCATGGACGAATTCCCCGAATTCCCCCGCGCCGTGCTGGAAACTCTACGCCAACCCATCGAGACCGGCGAGATTATGGTCGCCCGTGCCAACGCCCATATCCGCTACCCCTGCCGTTTCCTGCTGATCGCCGCCGCCAACCCCTGCAAATGCGGCTATATGTCCGACCCCGCACGCGCCTGCGCGAAAGTGCCGATCTGCGGCGAAGATTACTTGGGCCGCATTTCTGGCCCGCTGATGGACCGTTTTGATCTGCGTGTCGAAGTCCCCCCGGTAGCCTACACCGATCTTGACCTGCCCTCCTCCGGCGACAGCTCGGCAACCGTTGCCGCCCGCGTGCAAGCCGCCCGTATCCTGCAAACCAAGCGCTTCCAAGGCCATACAAACACCCGCGTCAACGCCGATATGGAAGGCAGCCTGCTGGAACAGGTAGCAAGTCCCGACCCGGAAGGCCGCGCCCTACTGGCGAAAGTCGCCGAGCGATTCGGCCTTTCGGCGCGCGGCTACCACCGCGTGTTGCGCGTCGCCCGCACCATCGCCGACCTAGACGCCTCCCCCAGCGTCCGCCTGCCGCATATTGCCGAAGCCGTCAGCTACCGTCTGGCTGTGGGCGTGAAAAACTAGCCAGACGCTCTTCAAGCCTTGCGGCTTTCCTCGCTGAAGCGAAGAAGGCTGTCAGGCCTGATGAGCACCCGCCTACAATCCGCGCTTGGCCTCAATCACCTGCCAAATCCGCTCGGCGGTATTGGTGCCGTCAAACCGCTCCAACTCTTGTATCCCCGTCGGTGAGGTCACATTGATCTCGGTCAGATAATCGCCAATCACGTCGATCCCGACGAAAATCTGACCATGCTCGCGTAAAGTCGGCCCAATCGCCGCACAAATCTCCAGATCCCGCGTGGTCAACCCGATCTTCTCCGGCCGCCCACCCGCATGCATGTTAGAGCGGGTTTCCCCCGCCTGCGGCACCCGGTTGATCGCCCCAACCGGTTCGCCATCGACCAAAATCACCCGCTTATCGCCCTTTGAGACATCCGGGAGAAATTTCTGCACGATCAAAGGCTCGCGGTTCATGCCGGTGAACATTTCATACAGCGATGCCAAATTCCGGTCATTCGGGTCCAGCCGGAACACCCCCGCGCCGCCATTGCCATAAAGCGGTTTCAAAATAATATCGCCATGCCGCGCCTTGAAGTCACGAATCGTCTGCAGATCCCGCGCAATCGCGGTGGGGGGCGTCAGCTCAGGAAACCGCAGGACCAGCAACTTCTCAGGATAATTCCGCACCCAGAACGGATCATTCACCACCAAAGTCTTCGGATGGATCATATCGAGCAGATGCGTGGTGGTGATGTAGCCCATATCAAACGGCGGGTCCTGCCGCAGCCAGACCACATCAAACTCGCTCAGATCAACCTCGGTCTCCGGCCCATAACTGACATGATTGCCCACCTCGCGCCGCAAAGTGATCGGAAACCCCCGCGCCATCACCCGACCCTCGACAAAGGCCAATTTATCGGGCGTATAAAAAAATAATGAATGTCCCCGCGCCTGCGCCTCAAGCGCGATGCGGAACGTGCTGTCTGCATTAATATTGACCGACCCAATCGGGTCCATCTGTAGCGCAACTTTAAGCGGCATGAGACTCTCCATACTTCATTGCCCACTTGATGCCGCAAGCTCCGCCCGGACGCAATCAGGCGGCGTAAGCGTTTTCCAACACTTCGATCCGCCCCACCGCATCGACCAAAGCCACATCAAACCGAACTTCGGTCATCTGCCCCGCAGGTTCCCCCGCCAAAAACTCTGACGCAGCGCCATAAATCCGCGCCATCTGCCGCGCTGTCAGATGTTCGGCAGCCATAGCATGGGTTTTGCTTTGCTTGAGGCTCTGTTGCACAAATCAGCCTGAGGTCGAGTTTTCCCTTCCGCTGGACAGAGTCATCCGACACGTTGAGTTTGCGGCGTTCCAAGTGCCGTAAATCGGTTCAGGATCGCCGCCCTGATCTGCAACTCCGCCACCTGCCGCTCGAAGTCGCGCGCCATAACGCGTTCCCCGAGCAGCTT